>CAZCGB010000458.1:0-3237 GCA_964498045.1 uncultured Isosphaeraceae bacterium | reverse complement strand
AATGCCGCCCACACCCCAGCCAACCACGCCCAAGCCGTTGATCATGGTGGTGTGCGAATCGGTGCCGACGAGGGAATCGGGATAGAGCACACCCTCGTTATCCCACACGACTTTCGCGAGGTACTCGAGATTCACCTGGTGCACAATGCCGGTCGCCGGGGGCACGACCCTGAAATTGTTGAACGCGCCTTGGCCCCACTTGAGAAACTCGTAGCGCTCGTTGTTGCGCTCGAACTCTTTCTGCGCGTTGACCGTCAACGCCACGCCGCTGGCGAAGGCGTCCACCTGCACGCTGTGATCGATGACCAGGTCGCACGGCACCAGCGGATTGACCTTCTTGGCCCATTCCTTCTTGCCCGTCATCTTCACGATGGCGTCGCGCATCGCTGCCAGATCGACCACGCAAGGCACACCGGTGAAATCCTGCAAAACCACCCGACCGCACATGAAGGGGATCTCGACGTCGCCGACTTTTTTCGCGTTGTACGCAGCCACCGCTCGAATGTGATCGTCGTTGACGATGAAGCCGTCGAGATTGCGCAGGCAGCTCTCCAGCAGGACTTTGATGCAATACGGAATGTTGGCGACGGAAGGCCCCGCAGCAACGAGTTTGAAGATCGTGCGCTTTCCCAGCGGTGTGTCGATGGTCTGGCGGGCGGCAGCGAACGAGTTGGTGGCAGGCATGATTGTCTTTCGTCAGGCGTGCGAAGGCGGCAAGCGTTCGATGTGCGAAGGCAAGCGCGTGAAACGCAAGTCTAGATTCGCAGCGCTCGCGCGGCGACATCCAGCGGAAGCGACCGGCATCGATCGCGGATTTTCGCGCACGTTCTGCCGGTTTTTGCTCCACACGGCCGATATCATGGTGGCTGGAGGCTTTGCAATCGTCCAGCCAGCAATCTCGAACTTCAGGCCAGTCAAGCACTTATACGCAATCATCCGCCCGGTTCAAGGATGGAACCGGTTCAACAACAAGCGACCTTCTCGTCGGCCTGTCAAACGGCCACGAAGGGGGCCGGCTGACAGGAGGTCATCGCCGCATGCGGCTTGCGAAAGTCACGATCTCGGGTTTCAAATCGTTCGCCGATTCCACCGAGTTCCGCTTCGATCAACCCATCACCGGAATTGTCGGCCCCAACGGCTGCGGCAAGTCCAACGTGGTCGACGCCATCAAGTGGGTGCTGGGTGAGCGCTCTGCGAAATCGCTGCGAGGCGATGCCATGCTTGACGTTGTCTTCGCCGGCTCAGCCGCCCGCAAGCCGTTGGGTATGGCCAGCGTCACGCTGACGTTTGACAACCCGATTCTGCAAACGCCGAAACGTCAAAACGCCGAAACGCCGAATGAAGGGCCGGAAGCCGCGACGGACGATCGAGCGGCAGTGCAGGGGGTGCCAGGGGCGCACCTCGTCGCCGATTCGAGCGAGGAAGACGGCCACGACGCCGCGCATCAGGCAATTCTCGTGAAGCGCGATGAGGTCCCCCACCGCTTTCTCCCTGTCGACACGGATCAGGTTTCGGTGACACGCCGGCTCTATCGCGATGGCACAAGCGAATACCTGATCAATGATCAGAAGTGCCGGCTGCGCGACATCAAGGAGCTTTTTCTCGATACAGGCATCGGCACCCACGCGTACTCGATCATCGAACAGGGTCGGGTTGACGCGATGCTGATGGCGAATCCGATCGAGCGTCGCGCGATTCTGGAAGAAGCTGCGGGCGTGGCCAAATTCAAGGCCCGGAAAGTGGAGGCTCAACGCAAACTTGAGCGGAGCGAAGTCAACTTGGTGCGCGTACGCGAAGAACTGGCCAATACGGAGCGGCGCCTGCGCATCGTCAAAGGCCAGGCAGCGAAGGCACGCCGTTTCAGGGACCTTGACACGCGGCATCGGCAGCTACGCATGGATCTGGCGCTCGACATCTACCACGAACTGCGCGAGCGGCTCGTCGGCCTCACAAGCCAGATCACTGAACTCGAAGCCCGGCGCGCGGGCATGGTCGACATGCTGCGCGAATTGGAAGATGGCAAACAGAACGCCGAGATCACCCGTCATGAGCTGTTGATGCGGCAGCGCGACGCATTGCAGCAGCGCACGGAGCTCGCCGGCCGCCGTTCGCACGCGCAGCAGCGTCAGGAGATGACCGAGCGCAACA
Source organism: uncultured Isosphaeraceae bacterium (assembly GCA_964498045.1). Lineage (GTDB taxonomy): Bacteria > Planctomycetota > Phycisphaerae > Phycisphaerales > SM1A02 > DATKJG01. The sequence goes on along the minus strand of CAZCGB010000458.1, from coordinate 1,089 downwards.
TCGCAGAAGCGCGCGCGCACATTGATGAAGACCGCACTCGTCTGACTGAGCTCAACGAACGCATCGCTGTTCTGGCGTCGGAAATCGATCGTGCCGAGTCGCACATCGCCGCCGCGGCTGAACGCGTCGCTGATGCCGAGCGTCTGGTGACCTCGCTCTCTGATCGTCGCGCGCAGAACCAGCAGGCGATGATGGAGCTGACGGATCAGCACCAGCGCGGGCAGGAGGCGATCAATCGCGCACACCAGGCGAAAACGCAGGCGATGGCTCGGGTCGAAGCCATCGACGGCCGCAAACATGCGCTGGCGGAGCAACTGAGCAGACTGGACGATCGGGCGGCATCGCACCAGGAGGAAATCTCCACCTGCGAGTCGGGCCAGGCTGCAGCACACCTCACCCGTAATTCCCTGCAGAAAGACATCAGCGAACTTGACGAACTCCTTGGCGAACACGATCGCGCCGCGTCGGCACTCGGCGAGAGACAAGCTGAACTGACCTCGCAGCTGGGAGATGCGCGGCATCAGCGTGCCTCGATCGCATCGCGCCTCCACCTTCTGGAGGAAATGCACGAAGCCCGAGAAGGCCTGGGCGAAGCTGTGAAGACCGTTCTGGCGGACGCTCAACGGTTCCCCGGCGTGCGCGGCCTGCTCGCTGATTGCATCACCACCGATCGACAGCATGCTCATCTCGTTGAAGCGGCGTTGGGCGCGAACCTTGAGCTGCTTCTTGTCGAATGCGAAGCCGACATCGAACGGCTCTCGCCGGAGTTGCAGGATTTGAATGGCCGAGTCGCGGTGGCGGCGATGCGCTGCGAGCGCGACGGTGCGGCGAGTCCTTGCGATTCAGGAGACTCCGTTCCCGGGCCTGGATATGCGATTCCGCTGTTGTCGCTCATAAGCGTCGAGGAATTCGCGCGCGATGTTGCATGCCGGCTGCTCGAACGCACGCTTCTGGTGTGGGACGTGAATCTTGCGATGCAGATGCGTGCAGGCGCGTTCCATGACTGGCGCTTCGTGACGCTGGCCGGCGAGGTCATCGAGCCTGATGGCCGCGTGTTCGCCGGGCGGGCTGCGGCGTCCTCAGCTGACG
>CAZCGB010000457.1:0-3237 GCA_964498045.1 uncultured Isosphaeraceae bacterium | reverse complement strand
GGGTGTTTTCAATGCCGGTCTGGCTTCCGGTGCCCGAGGTGTAGATGTTGACTTGATCAAGCGAGAGGAACGCCTGCGTGCCGCCGTTGGGCTCGTTGATGTCGAGGATGAACTGCAGGTAGTTCACGCCGGCGATGTTCACAATCGGGATTTCGCCGAAGGTGAGGTTGCGGGTGTAGTTGGAATCGGTGTGCTCGTCGTACTGCACGGGCCGTCCGGAGGTGTTGTACCCCTGCTCGACGCCGTTGCCCGAATGGCTGTTGTTGCTCGGGCCGTTGTCGTGCTGAATGCGCACGAACGGATCGATCACGCCCGTGCCGGCGGACTGAAAGTCCGCGCGATAGAACAAGCCGCCGTTGGCCGAGCCGTTGGTGTTGCTGATGAGATTGACAAGTCCGGCATTGGCCGACTGAACAAGTCCCAGCCCCAGAACTGCAAACGAAGAAACAATGATGATCGAAGAACGCATGCGAAAGACCTCCCTACGTGTGCAACCCATTTCGCATTGAGAGACTCTTCATGGGTCGGCGCGAATCGCTGCGTCGTGTCGTACACGACCACCGCGACCGCCGAGCATTCTCAAGCCTCCATCTCTTCTCGGGCACGAGTGTACTTGAGCAAACCACTGCAAACAACGGGTTTTTCAAGTTTCTTTCAACGACCGCAGCGCACGAATGTGGATTGCCGCCGTTTGCCAGTGTCCCCAGATTCACATCGCAAATGCTCGAAACGCAATCAACCCCGGCATGCATCGGCCGCATACCTGCTTTTACCAATGAGGAATACCCAATGTCCGTACCCGAAGCGGGTTCGCTGGTGATGCCCAACGATTCAGAAGCGGCGGCGTCGCCGAGTCGCGGGGATGTCGCTGACGCCTATGAGGCGCTGCTTCGATTGCTCGCAGGCGGCACACTCGACGTGCGCGGCATGGCTGACGCGCTGGGATGGTCGCTGGGGGAACTTGGCCGGTGGATGAACGACGGCGACCATGCCGGCGCGGTGGAGGGCCTGCTGCGCCTGGAGGATGCTCGGGCGCAGCTCACGCTCGGGCGCTATCGGGTGGCGGCGGCAACGGTGCTGCTGCGCATCGCCTCCGACGACAAGGCCGGCGAAGCGGTGCGCAAGGCGTGCGTGGACCTGCTGACGGTCAACACCGTGCCTGCCGCAGTGCGATCGCGATCAGCCGCCGACGGCGATTCGCGCGCTTCGGATGCGCCGCCGGCCGCGCCGCCCTCGGAGCAGGCGATCCTCCGCGCGCTGCAGGAACTGGGCGATCAACAGCTCTCGTGAATGGAAAGGGCGCATGATGCCGACGATCGACGTGGGGAATCCGGGGCCTGCCGATGTCGGCGTCCGCCGCGCGCTGCGCGATGTGCGGCCGCTGACGCGCGGGCAGCTGCACGCGTGGCTGCGCGCGGTGCTGGGCATGGGCATGCCTGCGCAGGGTCGCATCGACGGCCACGACTCGCCTTTCGAGTATCTCTGTCACGCGTTCTTCGAAGAGCCGAGAGCGCAGCGCAACGCCCTGGTGTGGGCGGCGCGCGGGGCGGGCAAGACGCTTGCGGGAGCCGTCGCCACCCTGCTGGACATGCTCTTCAAGCCCGGCATCGAGATCTGCATCCTCGGCGGAAGCTTCGCGCAGTCGTCGCGCATGCATGCGCATCTGCGGCGGATGCTGGAGGATGAGGCGCTCGTGGACCTGGTGCTCGGCAACATCACGCTCACGCATGTGGAGCTGGTCAACGGCTCGCGCGTCGAGGTGCTCAGCCAGTCGCAGACGGCGGTGCGCGGCCGCCGTGCCCATCGCCTGCGCTGCGATGAGGTCGAGCTCTTCGAGCCCGACGTGTGGGAGGCGGCCCAGATGATCACGCGCTCGGGCCGCTGCGGCGAAATCGACGTGCGGGCCGGCGTGGACGCGCTGAGCACGCTGCATCGGCCGTTCGGCCTGATGAGCCGCCTGGTGCGCGACGCCCATGCCACCAACACCCGCGTGCTGCGCTGGAGCGCGATTGACGTGCTCGAACATTGCCCGGCCCATCGCGCGTGCGAGTCCTGCGGACTGTTCGACGAAGCCGACGGCGGATGCCACGGCCGCGCAAAGATCGGCGGCGGGTTCTTCCACATCGACGACGCCCTGGACCAGCGGGCCCGCATCTCCCTTCCCGCCTGGCGCAGCGAAATGCTCTGCCAGAGGCCCGACGTCAGCGACTGCGTGTACCCGGAGTTCGACGAGGCGACGCACGTCTTCGGCGACGACGCGCCGCCCGCAGGCGATGATGCGTCAATCTGGCTGGGCGGGATCGACTTCGGGTATCACGCGCCCACCGCGCTGCTGCTGGCCACGCTCGACGGCGCGGGAACCCTGCACGTGATGGATGAGATCATCGAGCGCGGCTGCAGGACATCACGCATGATCGAACGCGCGCGGGCGCTGTGCGCAACGCACGCGATCAGCCACGCGAAACTGCGCTGGATCGGCGCAGACCCCGCGGGCCTGCAGCGCAGCGATCAATCCGGCGTGAGCACCATCGCGTTGTGGCGTCGCGCGGGATTCCGCGTGCGGCATCGCTCAACGAGCATCGAAGCGGGCGTGGAAGCCGTGCGGGCAAGGCTGGCGCCGGCCGACGGCCGCATCGGCGTGCGCGTGCATCGCCGCTGCGCCGGGCTCATCCGCGCGCTGCGCGAATACCACTATCCCAGCGATCGCCGCGACGACCTGCCGCCGGTGAAGGACGGCCCCGACCACGCCTGCGACGCGCTGCGGTACCTCATCGTGAACCTGGACTTGGGCGCGGCAGGCGTGCTTGTGACGGGGTATTGACATGGATTCCAACGACGGCATGCAGGCGTCGGTATCATGCCGCGATGGACTGGAAGGACTGGTGCAAACTCGTTGGGGCGATCGTTTTTTTCGTGATTGCGATCTGGCGTGCGATCATCTATCTCCGTTCACGCCGTCAGCAATCAAACTGAGGCGCTTTCCGGTTTTCACGAGGCACATGCTTCTCGAAAACGAAAGCGGCGGGCTGCAGTGCGCAGCCCGCCGCGAGTGAAGAGCATCGTGACGTTGAGCGAGCGGTTACGGGCAGGGGCCCCACGCGCCGATGACCGAAAGCAGGTCGGCGACGCCGACGTTGAGGTCGCCGTCAATGTCGCCCTGGCACATGCCCCAGGCGTTGGTGATGAACGGGCAGGAACCCCAGCCGTTGATGACGGCCAGGAGATCGGCGACGCCGG
>CAZCGB010000456.1:0-3242 GCA_964498045.1 uncultured Isosphaeraceae bacterium | reverse complement strand
GCTGCCGCTGTTCGCGGACAAGGTGACCACTTTTGACACGCGCCTCCAGCTTCGCGAAAGCCCGCTGGAAACCGTGCAGACCGCCGACGGCCAGCAGGTCGTGGTCAAGGCTTTCATGCTCTGGAAGGTGCGCGATGACGCGGAAGGCGCACTGAAGTTCTTTGAAAGCTACTCATCGGTCGAGGAGGCCAACGCGTCGCTCAGCGATCAGTTCAAGACGGCGATGCGCAGCGGCATCAGCCGCTTCGCGTTCAATGATCTCATTGGACAGAACAGCAAAATGAGCGAAGCCGAGGCGGCGATCAAGAGCGAGATGGGGGCGATCACCAGCAAGGGCATCGAGCCGGTGACGGTGGGCGTGAGCCAGCTGGTGTTGCCCCCGCGCACCGCCCAGGCGGTTCTGACGCGCATGCAGGCGACGCGCGCCGTGCTTTCGGAAGCGGAGCGCAACAAGGGGCAGGCTGAGGCGTCAGCGTTGCAGAACAAGGCCAAGGCCCAGGCCGACAAGATTCGCGCGTTCGCCGAGCAGCGGGCCGCGGAGATTCGCGCTTTGGGTGACCAGGACGCGGCGCAGTACTACGCGAAGATGGCCGAAGCTGAGGATCTCGCGGTGTTCCTGCAGTGGCTCGATGCGTGGAAGGCGTCGCTCTCGCAGTACACCACGATCGTACTTCCTTCGACAATCGCTCCGTTCCACCTGTTCAATCTGAGCGCGACGACCGACAAGAACGGCGTGCCTCAGCCGGCAGCCACCCAGTCTTCGGTGTCGGACGTTGGCGCCGGACCAGCCAAGGAGCGTGGCAATGGCTGATTCGACGAACCCGAATCTCTCGGACGATGAGTTCGAGCCGAACGCGGCCGAGCGCGGCTATGCCGAAGAGCCGCCGGAGATCGAAGAGGACGATCAGCCTCGTCGCGCCGCATCCGCGCGCTTCATCGTCGACTCCGAGGTGGGCTCGGAAGCCATGCTGCGCGACGCGATGGATCCGGCCAACCAGTCTCTTGCCGACGCGCTGCGCCTGAGCTTCCGCGTTTTGCAGGCGGTCATCGTCGTGCTCGTGGTGCTCTTTCTTGCGTCCGGCTTCAAGACCGTCGATGACGGCTACAGCGGAGTGCGCACAGTCTGGGGCAAGATCGTGAGCACGCTTTCACCCGGCCTGCAGTTCAGCGCGTACCCATATCCCGCGGGCGAATTCGTGATCTTCAAAGCCGAGAACCGCACCGTGGACCTGGGCGAGTATTTCTCGATGGCCACGCGCGGCAGGCCGCGTCAGACCATTCTCGAGCAGACGGAAGTCTCGACACCGCTGAATCCCGGCGGCGATGGATCGCTGATCACTCGTGACGGCGACCTGGCTCACCTGGAAGTGACGGCGAAGTACGAGATCGATGCGCCAGTGGACTTTGTGCATCGCATCAACGACGCCGACCTCAAGCGTGACGCTGACGAAGTCGTGAAGATGGCCCTGCGCCGCGCAGCGGTGCATGTGGTCGGTGCAATGACGGTGGCGGAGATCATCGAGCCGGCCCGCGTGGCCGAGATCAAAGACAGCTTGCGCACGCAGGCGCAGGCGACATTGGATGAAATCAAGTGCGGCATTCGCATCGTCGATGTGACCAGTGCGACAGGCACGGCTCCGTACGCGATTCAGAAGGCGATGGCCCAGGTGCAGGAGTCCGGCGTCGAGGCTGGAGCCATTCGGGCCGACGCCGAGAAGGCCGCCAACCAGCTGTTGCAGAACATGGCGGGCAACGGCTATCAGCAGATCCTCGATCTGATCGACGGGTACGAGGATGCGCTTGACTCAGGTGACACAGCGAAATCCGATGCGCTGCTGGCCAGCATTCAGACGATGCTCGACAGCGACAGCGTCACGGGCGAGGTCTCCGACATCATCAACCGCGCCCGCTCATACCGCACGCAGATCGAGTCGACGCTGGGCAATGAATACCAGCGCTTCAACGGCCTGCTCGCGCTGTACAAGAAGAATCCGCAGCTGGTTGTGCGTCAGCAATGGCTCGAGGCGTACGCCACCGTGATCAACCGTCCCGACACGGAAGTGATCTTCGTGCCTTCGATGCTTTCATCGATCAACCTTGCGATGGTCGGCTCCGCCGACGTACAGAACGTGCGCAATGACGAGCGCCTGAAGGCCAAGGAATCGGCGGCGAACATGGCGAACTACCAGGGCCCCTACGTCGCGCGCGGCGAGGAGATGTCGATCAACTCCGCCGGCCGGCAGCTTAAGCGCGATCCGAAGACCGGCAAGCTGGTCCCGATGGGCACGGGCAATTGAGGATTTGAAAACCAATGGTCGCACGCGCTCAACAACCCGTGATCGTCGAAGCGGTCGGACTGACCAAGGTCTTCCGCGACTTCTGGATGCGCACCAAGGCCAAGGCCGTGGACAACGTGGACCTTGAAGTGCGCTCGCACGAGATCTTCGGACTGCTCGGACCCAATGGCTCGGGGAAGAGCACGATCATCAAGATGATCCTCGGCCTGCTGCACAAGACCAGCGGCCGGCTCACCGTCTTCGGCAAGCAGCCGACCGATGTCGCCGTCAAGCGGCACATCGGCTTCCTGCCCGAAGAGTCGTATCTGTATCGCTATCTCAATCCGCGCGAAACCTTGGACTACTACGCGCGATTGTTCGGCCTCGATCCACGCACGCGCAAGCGCCGCACAGACGAACTGCTGGATATGGTCGGCCTCACCCAGGTGGCGCATCGGCCCATCGGCGAATTCTCCAAGGGCATGACGCGCCGCGTCGGATTGGCGCAGGCCCTCATCAACGATCCCGAATTCCTCATCCTCGATGAGCCGACGTCTGGCCTCGATCCGATCGGCACGCGGCAGGTGAAGGACCTGCTGCTCGATCTTGGCAAACGCGGCAAGACGATCCTGCTTTCCTCACACCTGCTGGCCGATGTCGAGGACGTCTGCCATCGCATGGTTGTGCTTTACGGCGGAAAGATTCGCGCCGAGGGAACGGGCGAACAATTGCTCGCCGACACCAACAGCACGGTCATCCAGACGCCGCGCCTGCGCGAATCGACGATCTTGCGCATCGAGCAGATCGTGCGAGAGGAGGAGGGGCAGGGCATCGACAAGGTCTCGGCTCCACGGCAGAAGCTCGAGCAGTTATTCATGGACATCGTCGAAAAGGCGCGGCAGGAGCAGGTGGCCACTTCTGGCGCGCAGCATGGCGGGCGCACCGCGGCGTTCCTCAAGGGCGACG
>CAZCGB010000455.1:0-3245 GCA_964498045.1 uncultured Isosphaeraceae bacterium | reverse complement strand
TGTAGCGGTCCTCCTTGAAGCCGTTGCAAATGATGAGGCTGTCGGGCGTTTCGGTGGTCATGCCCATGACCGCGAGCAGCTCGGGCTTGGAACCCACTTCGAGTCCGAAGCCGTGCTTGCTGCCGCACGCCTGGATTTCCTGGACCACGTAGCGCTGCTGGTTGACCTTGATGGGGTACACTGCACGATACGCGCCCTTGTAGCCTTGTTCAGCGATGGCATTCGCAAACGCCTGCTGCAGATCGCTCAGGCGTCGCGCGAGCACATCATTGAACGCGACGATAACGGGCGTCTTGAGTCCGCGTTCGCGAAGGCCGAGAATGACTTCGTACAGATCAATCTCTGGCTGCGGCGTCTTGTGCGGGCGCACCACCACGCGCCCCGCGCTGTTGACGTCGAAGAACCCCGCGCCCCAGCCCTTGATCGAATACAGATCGCGCGAATCCTCCACTGACCAGCCGGGTTCGAGGCCGCGGCGTGGCGTGGCGCTTGTTCGAGGCGGTGTCATCGTCATCGCTGCAGTCGATCCTCCATTGGCCGGATGATTGCCCTTCGCATTCGACGAAGCCGGCCCAGGCAAGGAATCAGCGGGAAGGGGCGGGCACGGCACGGAGATCGGAGCGGCGTTGGTCTTTTCCATCGATGGGGATGAGTGTACGAAACCCCGACGCGGATTTCTTGTTTGCGGCAGGCAATTCTTGCGGTGTGGACAGTCTGACGAAAGTGCGTCGCCGAACCCCGTCGTTCAGTCATATCCAAGCTCGATCAGATCATCCTCATCGAGGCCGAAATGATGGCCGATTTCGTGAAGGAGGGTGATGCGGATCTCCTCGCGCACGCGTTCCTCGCCGCCCAGCATTTCGCCGTCGTCGCTTTGCCAGGGCTCCCAGCCGCCCGCCTGGTCGATGACGCCCTCGCGGAAAATGTGAATCGTCTCCGGCAAGTAATGGCCATGCTCGACCGAGCGGTGCGTCAACGGCGTGCCCGAATGCAGGCCACAGAGATTTTCCTCCCCCGGATCAAGGCCAAGCTCCGCGCAAAGCTCCGGCGAAGGATGATCTTCGACGATCAACGGAGCCTCTTCCAGCAGGTCGCAGATCCGCTGCGGCAAGGCGTCGATGATGTCTTCCAGCATCGCATCAAATCGCTCCCGCTCAGCCCGCTTCATGGCAAATTCGCCTGGCCGACGAGTTCATTGATGGCCGCGCACCCCTGCCTTCTCACCCAGTTCTCCAATCCCCGGGCGACCTTCGGCAGCAGACGCGGGTCGACGAAGAGCGCGGTGCCCATGCCCACGGCTGTCGCCCCGGCAAGAATGAACTCGGCTGCGTCCTCCCATGTCATCACGCCACCCAGTCCGATGATGGGAATCTTCGCATCGCGGGCGACCCGGCGATAGACCTCACTGACCATGCGCACCGCAATTGCGTGGATCGCCGGCCCGCTCATCCCGCCCGAGCCGCGACTCAATCGAGGTTGACGCGTGTTCGGATCTATTGACATCGCGGCAACCGTGTTGATCAGGGTGAGTGCGTCCGCTCCGCCATCAATGGCCGCCCGCGCCATTTCGACGATGTCGCCGACGTTGGGCGAGAGTTTCACGACCATCTTCGTGCGCTTCAGCACGGGCTTGACGTGCTTGAGCAACTCCAGAAGTTTGCCAGGGTGCTCGCCGAATTGAAGGCCGTCGGAGGTGTTCGGACACGAGACATTCAATTCCACTGCGGGGAGCATGCCGCTTTGATCGAATGCCGCCGCCACGCTGACGTACTCATCGATGGAATGCCCGGCGATCGAGCCAATCACGACGCAGTCGATCGCCTTCGCGTCAGGCAGCTTCTCCCTGATGAATCGATCGAGGCCGACGTTGGCGAGACCAATGGCGTTGAGCATGCCCGGCGCGCGGGGAAGGTCCACGATGCGCCAAGGCGCGTTGCCTTCGCGCTCGTCGCGCGTGATGGACTTGGTGACGATGCCGCCGACGGTGCGCGGATCGATGACGTCGGCGATCTCGCGGATGTAGCCACAGGTTCCCGCCGCGGCGATGATCGGGTTCCGCAGCTCGATGCCAGCGAGATTGGTGGACGTCAGCGACATGAGCGACGTTGTATCAGATTGTTAGGCATGCTAAGCCGCAAGCGGCGGCGGCTATCATTCAGGCATGACCATCACTGCCGACCGCATCGCGCAATTTGAGAAAATGGCCCGCGAGGACCCGACCAACGACATGGCTCATTTCAGCCTGGGCAATGCCTATCTGCAGTCCGGCCGCGCCGCAGAAGCCGCGAAATCGCTGGAGAACTGCATTGCCGTCAACCCGCACATGAGCAAGGCGTATCAGTTGTGCGGCCAGGCGATGATCGAAGCGGGATGGGCCGACAAGGCCGTGGCGATCCTGAACAAGGGCTACGAAGTCGCGGCAGGCAAGGGTGACCGCATGCCACAACAGGCGATCGCGGAGTTGCTCAAATCCGTCGGCCGCGAGCCGCCGACGATCGCGGTGAACGCGAAGACGTCTGACGCGATGGCGGCGGCAGGGGCGGGCGCGTTCATGTGCCGCCGCAGCGGACGGCCGGGCACAAAAATGCCTTCGCCACCGTTCCGCGGAAAACTCGGAGCGTGGATTCAGGACAACATCTCGACAGAGACGTGGCGCACATGGATCGGCCAGGGCACGAAGGTGATCAACGAGCTTCGATTGGACCTCTCGCGCGAAGATCACCAGGAGACGTATGACCAGCACATGCGCGAGTTTCTGGGGATCGATGACGAAGTGTTGGCGCAGATCAACCGCTGACCTCCGCCGCTTACGGCTGAGCCGTCTTCGATGGCAAATCATACTCAAGAACCGCGCGGCAACGCCGCGAGCGGCGTCACGTCTTCGCGTTCACCGCAGGCCGGCCCACGCAGTGGTACGTGAATCCCGCAGCCTCCAGCGTCTGTCGACGATAGATGTTCCGGCCATCGAAGATCACTTTTGACTTCAACCGTTTGGCGACCTCCGCAAGATCAGGATGGCGGAATTCGCTCCACTCTGTACAGACGATCAGCGCATCGCAGCCGTCGAGCGTGTCGTAGAGTTTGTCCACCGTCTTCACCGCCGGCATGGTCGCGTTCAGATTCGGCATCGACACCGGGTCGTACGCCCGCACATCCGCGCCGGCGTCGAGGGCGAGCTTCATCAGTGAAATGGCGGGAGCCTCGCGAATGTCGTCGGTCTCGGGCTTGAAGGAGATGCCCCAGAA
>CAZCGB010000454.1:0-3247 GCA_964498045.1 uncultured Isosphaeraceae bacterium | reverse complement strand
CTTCATGAAAGACCCGCACTGCGTGCACTGGTACCTGAAGTTGCGCGACCGCTTCGCCGATCACGGCTTGGTCAGCATGATCATCGCGCGGAAGGACGGGTCGGTCATGGACATCGACACGTGGCTGATGAGTTGTCGTGTGATCGGCCGCACTGTGGAGGCGGAGCTTCTTTCGCAGGTGAGCGAGGCCGCGTTGCGCATGGGTTGCGCCACGATCCGAGGCACGTACGTTCCCACTTCCAAGAACGGCATGGTGAAGGACATCTACGCCCAATTCGGATTCTCGAAGGCGAAGTCAGAGCTGGGCGAGAAGGGCGAGACGACGATGTGGCAGTACGATCTGAAGAAGCAGGGGCCGATCGTGAACGGATTCATCGAACGTCTGCGCGGCGAAGCCGCCCATCAACTTCAGGAGCAGACCGTTGACGCAGCATGAGCGGCTGGAGGAGGTCTTTCAGAACGTGTTCAACGACGATGCGCTTGTGCTACGCGACGAGATGACCAGCGCCGACGTCAGCGGCTGGGATTCCGTCGGGCACATCAACCTGATGTTCGCGCTGGAGCAGGCCTTCAGCGTGCAGTTCCGGGGGAATGAACTGGCGGAGTTCAGAAACATCGGTGAGTTGAAGGCATTTCTGGCGCGCAAGGGGAGTTGAGATTCCGGCCGCTTGCGGCTTTGCCGTGTGATTCGCGCGGCTAAGCCGCAAGCGGCGGTGTGCCGGCGCGCTTTACCGCGCGGCATTCCGCGCCGCGATCCTCTCCTCGAACAACCTGATGTATCGATCGACGTGCAGGTCCAGCGAGTAATTGTCCACCACGCTTTGCCGCGCGCCCGCTCCGAGTTCGCGCGCCACGGACTTGTGATCGAGGATAGTGGCGATGCCGAGCGAGAACTGATCGACGTCCTCCTGCGCCGCAAGGATGCCGCCGGGACCGGCGCGCACGATCTCGCCCATGCCGCCGGTGTCGAAGGCGATGACCGGCACGCCGCAGGACATGGATTCGAGGATGACCAGGCTCTGATTTTCCGCGCGCGACGGCTGCACGGTGATGTCGGCGGCGGAGTACATCACGGCCTTCTGTTCGTCATCATGGATGTATCCGAGCGCCTTGGCGGGGATGCCGCAGGCCTGCGCGAATTCCTCGCCGCGCTCCCCCAGCAGCAGCAGCATCGAGTTCCTGCGGATGCGTTCGGGCAGGTCTTCCAGGGCACGGACCATGAGGTCGCCGCCCTTGTAATGGTTCTTCAGCGCGACCGACACGAAGAAGATGATGTGCTTGTCCTGCGGCAGGCCGAGTCTGGCGCGGCATTCGCGCATGTCGCGCGGGCGGTAGATGTTCGTATCCACCGGATTGGGAATCTGCCGCACGTCGTGCTCGGCCAGCATGCCTTCCTTCGACAAGTCCATCAGCCAGCGGCTGGGCGCGACGAAAGTGATCTTGGACCGGTCATAGACCCACTTCTTCAGTTTCCATTCGATTGCGGTGGCGTCGCGGCCGACCGGCGGAAAGGTGTCGAGGTGCGGGCATTTGCCGCAGCCGGTCTTGAAGCGCGCGCATTCATACGGCTGCGAACAGTGGCCGGTGATCGACCACACGTCGTGCATCGTGCCCACCACCGGCTTGCGTTTCGCGATGCCCGGCAGCGCGAGGTAGTTGAAGTAATTCGTGTGCCAGCCGTGGATGTTGACCACGTCGGCGTCGAGGAACGGCTGAAACTTCTTGATCTTGAAACTGCTCACGCAGTGCACGTCGTTAAGGCCGAGGCGCCACGAGAACTTGCCGAGGATGTGCTCCATCCGCGGCGAAGCGGGCAGCGTGACGACATCCGGCGAAGACAACTCCGGTTTGCGGCAGGCGATGACGGATTCCACGCCGCGCGACAGAAGCCCCTGGTGCAGGCGGTACATGGCGGTGACTGCGCCTCCGCCGTGCGAGCGTCCGTGTTCGTGGATGAGGAGGACTTTCATGACTCCATTCAACGACCGAAATCACCGCTGAGACGCTGAGGGTGCAGTGGCGAGCGAGAGAGCACCGAGCATACGCGACTTCCGAGCAGTGGACAGACGCCCTTCTCAATCACTTCACCATCTCTGCGTCCTCAGCGTCTCAGTGGTGATTTCGCCGTTCGGCGGCCAATGGTTATCGTCCAGCGGGCCGCGTATCGTAGTCGCAATGCCTGCTGAATCCGCTGCGATGGTTGGTCGATAACTGTCCGTCGGTCTCCACTCTCACGCCATGCCTTCCACGCTCAAGATCGGCCTCGCTGGCACCGGGTTCATCGCCCGCGGGCTGACGTATGCGCTGGAGCATCAAGCCGACATGCATTTGGCGAGCGTGTTGACGCGCCGCAGGCCAGGCGACTGCGTTGATTATCCTCGTCGCGACTTGCTGACCAATGCGCTTGAAGAGTTTGTCGATCGCTGCGACATGGTCGTCGAATGCAGCGGCGATGTGCCGCATGCCGCGACGATCGTCGATGCCGCGATCCGCGCGGGCCGGCCGGTGGTGACGATGAACGCCGAGTTCCATGCGACAGTCGGCTCGGCATTCGTGAGGCTCGCCGAGGAGCATGGCGTGACGCTGACCGAGGCCCAGGGCGATCAGCCGGGCTCGCTCGCCGCGCTGGCCGAGGACGCACAAACGATGGGCTTTCGCGTACTGGTGTACGGCAACCGCAAGGGTTACTACCACGCCAATCCGCCGCTCGAACAGATGCAGTTCTGGGCGAAGAAGCAGGGGTTGAGCCTCGACCAGGTCACAGCTGCAACCGACGGCACCAAGATGCAGATCGAGCAGGCGCTCGTGGCCAACGGCTTGGGCGCGACGATCCTGCGCGACGGCATGCTCGGCCCCGAAGCCGCGTCGATGGAGGAGGCAGGACAGATGCTGGCGCGCGAGGCGAAAGCGCATGGCAATGGGGGGGCGGCCATCGCGGACTTCGCGCTGGTGAAATCCGGCCCGGCCGGCATTTTCGTCGCATGTCAGACCGACGCACGCCAGCAGCCGTTCCTCGAATATTTGAAGCTCGGGCCCGGGCCGTACTACGTTCTGGCGCACAACTACCACCTGTGCCACCTGGAGATCGTGAAGACGATTCGGCGCGTGCGCGATGGTGCGGGGACCCTGCTGAACAATTCGACGCGGCCGACGATCAGCGTCAGGAGCGTCGCCAAGCGCGAACTCAAGCCCGGCGAGAAAATCCGCAAAGGCATCGGCAGTTTCGACCTGCGCGGTGAAGCGGTGG
>CAZCGB010000453.1:0-3265 GCA_964498045.1 uncultured Isosphaeraceae bacterium | reverse complement strand
CCCAGGAAGCGGGCCGATTGGTCCGTCCACGTGCCTCCGCACCAGCCCGGCCGAGATGGTGCGGATCAGTCGCATGCCGCCGACCTCGGCGAGGGCTCGACCGCACACGGCGCACTCGCTCGCTGGCGGACGTCGGCGTGACATCAGACCTGCGCCCTGACGACGATGCTGTCGGCGACCGCAATCGTGCCCGTCGCGCTCAATGCGGAACTCCCTGAGGACATTCCGACGCGAGGAGGAACCGCAGCAGATGTTCCAGATCGCCAATGAGGGAAGCCAGCGTTCGCGCACGCTCATCCGCAAGATCGCCTACGTCGACACGAACCCGGAGCATGACTTCGCCGACACCAAGTTCGTCGAGGACGTGGCGGTGAACCGCGGCATGAACGTGCGGGCCTTCCGGACCGTCGGCGAGGCGGAGGCCTGGCTCAACGAGCGAGCGGCGACATGACGGCTGACGCTGCGCTCTCCATCGGCGAAAGCGAGTAAGCTCCAGTCGCCGATTCTCTCCAGCCGGCATCCCCAAGTCCTGAGTCGATTCCATGCCTGAACTCACCCGCGAAGTCTTCGTTTCCCTGTGGGCCATGGCCAAGACCGGCCAGGCTCCTGATGACGCCGACCTGGCGCGCATGCAGAAGTTCATGCTCATGCATGACGACATGCACGAGCATTTCGAGCACATTGCGAATGATGCATCAGCGTCCATCGAGGTCGAGGGCGAGAACCTCATGCTGCACATCGCGATGGACGCAGCGACCGAGAAGTCGCTTGAGCTGGATCAGCCGGCCGGCGCGCGGGCCCTGATGCAGGCGATGCTGGATGCGCAGCTGGATCCCGGCCGGGCGTTTCACGTGCTGTCACAGGCCATGATGCACGCATTTTTGATCGCCGCCGGCGAGGAGCGGGAGATGGCCGAAACAGAGTACCTGGACCGCGCTCGCGGGTATGTGCAGCAGGTGCTTGCGATGCCGCAATCGTCCTGAGTCTGTTCAAGGGCCTGCGACATCTCTCGAACATGTCCCCATGAGTAAGGAACGATCCATGCTGGCCACCGTGGTCGCCGTCTTCGCGCTGCTCGCCGGCGGGTTGTCTTCGCTGATGATGCTGACGATGTGCATGGCAGGCGGCGCGAACTCGACGCCTGCACAGATTCATGCGATCAAGATCTGGATGCTCGTGATCGCCTTCGGCGGCCTGCTTACGTTCGTCGGCGGCATCTGGCTGATCGCGACTGGACGCCCGTGGTTTGGCGCAGGCGTGGGCGGCTTCCCCGCAGCAGTGGTCTTCGGACTCATGATCTGGCTGGAGCTCAAGTGACGACCCCCGCACCCCCCGGCTCCGCCGACTCGGCCGACTCCGCCCCCACGCGCGACGGCGGCTCCGGTGTTGCCGCCCCGGGATATCGCACCCACATCAGGCAAAGGCCATTGGGCGGCATCGTCGGTCCAGCGGCGCGGCGTTCTTTCGCAGCGAGAATTCCCGGCATCGCTTCCGGCTCCATCGCGCCGCGGCCGACCTCCACCAATGTGCCTGCGATGATGCGCACCATGTTGTACAGAAACCCGTTGCCCACGACCTCGATTTGACAGCGGCGTCGCGAGGTCACGTCGACCTTGCATTGATAGATCGTCCGAACCGTGCTCTCGCGGCCATGTGCGATGCGCGTGAAGCTCGCGAAGTCGTGCTCCCCCAGCAGCAACCGAGCCGCTTCATTCATGCGGGCGGGATCAAGCACATAGGCGGTGTGCGTGATGAAGTTCCGATCAAAAAGCGGCCGCCGATGCGTCGCGCAGCCATGCACGAGACGATAGCGATACCCCTTGGCGATCGCGCCGCGGATCGGATCAAAATCATCGCTCACGATCTCGGCATGCGTGACCTGCACATCGCCGGGCAAACGCGAGGTGATGGCCCGCGGCAGCTTCTCGACCGGGATTTGGCGGGAAGTGGTGAACGCCGCGACCTGGCCTCGAGCATGCACGCCAGCGTCCGTGCGCGAGGCGCCGGTCACTGTGACCGGTTCGCGCACGACGTTTCGCACGGCCGTCTCGACCACATCCTGAACCGTCCGCAGGGTGTTCGGCCGAACATGGAAGGACCAATCGGCATCGGTTTCAGCCAGGACATGCCCCGCTTCCGCTGCCCGATGGTCGATCTCCTCCTGGGACGACGGCGCGGACGCAGGATCGGTCAACGAACGATTCAAATCGGCGTGCTGCCGCTGCCAGCCATGGAAGTCCGTGCCGTCGTAGGCGATGGTGATTTTGTAGCGCGGCATGCGAGGCGGTTCACTTCCTCATGCCGTGCTGATCGGTTGGCGTCGTCGCAATCGATGTGCCGCATTCGGGGCATCGCATGGTTGAGGGCGAAAGGCCGCGCAGCGGATAGCCGCATTCGTGGCATTCCCGACGGGGCACGGGAATGAGCCAGCGCACGATGCGGCGATCGCAGAAGAACAGGATGAGCGCCGGCACGAGAAAAGCCGCGCCCCATGCGGTCCAATTGGTGTCGTTCCACATCGTCGCCAGCGCCTCGACATCGCGCATCACCATTGCAAGTCCAATGGAATAGCACATGGGAATGCCGCCGAGGATGAACAGCGCAAGAGAGGCGATGCGCACGATCATCAGCGCACGGCTGCGACGAATGGCGACGGTGGTGGGTGGACTCATGATTCGGGTTCATGCACGCGCCGCGTGAAACGATGGACGGCCCTGCTCGCGCGCGTCAGTTTCCAAACAAATCGCGCTCCGGGAACATGCCCTTGCTTTCGAAGTGCTTCATCGCCTCATCCACGCTGCGGAAGATCTTCGTCGCCGTCTCGGTGATGAACGGCGAGGGGTTCTTCTTCGGCTTCCATACCACGTAGACTTCCTTGGTGTGCTCCCAGGCGTGCTGCAGCTCGCGCTCGACGCCGCTGGACAATCCGGGCCCGCCGCCGGGCAGTTCCGGAACCAGCGACACGATCATGTCGGACTGATCGATGAGTTTGAAGTCGCGCATGTAGATCTGGCCGTCGATGTCGCCGGCGATCTCCATGACCTCGCGCACGCTGACGCGGATCGGCTTGGAATCCTTCCTCCCGCCGAACGAATGCGGCGCGACCTCCAGCCACTCCTTGCCTTCGCGCGTGGCGACGATGGCGCGTTCCAGCAGCAGCTTCTCATCCACATCGCCAGGATCGAACGCGATGAAGTGCTTGGCCAGGTCCGCGCGGAAGTGATCGATCTCCGCCAGCACGTCGGGCATGTCCACGACGTGGCTC
>CAZCGB010000452.1:0-3265 GCA_964498045.1 uncultured Isosphaeraceae bacterium | reverse complement strand
GTCGGCAAGGACTGCTGGCTGTGCCCGATCGTCAAGGCCGACGCCTACGGCCTCGGTGCCGCCCGCATCGGCAAACGACTGGCCTACGCCGGAGCCGACATGCTCGCGGTATACACCCCTGAGCAGGCCGGCGAGCTGCTCAAAACCGCGGTGGGCTGCCCGATCCTGGTGCTCATGCCCGTACGCGACATCGCGCGGGTCGACGAAATCTACCGCGGCCTGATCGCCGACAAGGTGCATCTGACCGTGCACGATCTGCCGCACGTGGCTGACCTCGTCGCCATCACCGACAAGTACGGTCTGACGATGAACGTGCATCTGGAGATCGACACGGGCATGAGTCGCGGCGGCTGCAGCGTCGCCGACGCGCCGAAGGTGCTGGAGCGTATTGCCGCGTGCCGTCGCATGAAACTTGCGGGCGTGTTCACGCATTTCGCCAACGCCGAAGGCAATGTGAAGTTCACAAACCAGCAGATGCAGACGTTCGAGAAACTGCTGCGCGAGCAGGCCAGACACATTCCCGCGACTTGCCGCGTGCATGCGGCGAACACCTTCGCGACCATCCGCGGCAAGCCGTACCACAAGTCCATGGTCCGCATCGGCTTGGGCTGGGCGGGTTGCGGTGTGGAATGCATGAGCGATGGCGAAGTGATGGCCGAGGCCGCCGAGTTGCGGCCGATCCTCGCGTGGAAGAGCCGCATCGTGCAGATCAAGTCCATCGAGCCCGGCACGCCGGTCGGCTACGGCTCGAAGTGGACCGCCAAGCGCCGCACCATGCTCGGCCTGGTTCCCGTCGGGTACGCCGACGGCTATCCGACCACGCTGGGCTCGCGCGATGACTCGCCTCAGCCCAAGGGCGCTGCGGTCGCGGTGTTCGATCGCGCCGCGGCGAACTCCAGCGAAGAGCATGGCGGGCTGCTGGGTTACGCGCCAGTCGTCGGGGCCATCAACATGGATCAGATCTCCATCGACATGACCGATGTGCTGGCGCGCAGAAGCGGGGGGGCGAATGCAGGGGCAGGTGGCGGCGTCTCTCCAGAATCCATGGCCGCGATGACTGGCGGCATCGTCGAAGTCATCTCACCCGATGTGAACGCCCCTAATCACCTGCCCACGCTGGCGAAGCTGGCCGGCACGATTCCACACGAACTGCTCACGCGATTGAGCCAGCGCATCCCGAGGCTGTATGTCGCACCGGTGATCGCCGCGGAGCATGTTCCACATGTGCAGCACGGAACGCGCAAGGACAAGATGCTGGTGTGACAGGTTTGCCCCTTCTTCATGCTTCAACAGGAGAGGTCTGTCGCGACATCGGTGGCTTTGGGTGAGCAAGTGAGTATGCGAGAGTCCAATTCGAGGTGATTGGCGATTGCCAGTTGTCACCTGCGGCTGGGGGATATGCTCGCCGGACTCATGCCTCGCGCGCCAGCGTTCACCATCCCGGCTCTCGCCGACCTGCAGCGGCAACTGCAGTACGCGCCGGCCGAGACGCGCAGGCGGCAGATGGATTCGGCTGAGCGGTTGATCAACGAAATCGACCCCGATCTCGCCTATCCGCGCGAGTTCGTGATTTTCCGCATCACCGGCTACCGGCCCGAGGGCGATGACATGATCACCTTCGCGGGACCCGCTCTGCGGACCGACCTCGCCAACCTCATTCAGCGCATCAGCAGCACGCTCGATCTTCCGCCGCACAGGGACGGGCACGCCGCACTTCGGCTGAACGATGTCGCGAAGCGTCTCGGCGTCTCCGGCAAGACAGTTCAGCGTTACCGCCGGGAGGGTCTGGTCTGCCATGTCGTGGCGTTCAGCGACGACCAGCGGCAGCTCGCGTGCTACGAAAATGCGCTGGCCGTCTTCAGCGCGTCGCGTAGCGAGAACCTGAAAAGAGCCGCCCGATTCACACGCATGAGCGATGAAACCGAAGCGATCATCGTGCAGGAAGCCCGCGACCTGCGCGAGTACCGCACGCTCTCGCTCAACGCCGCCGCGAAGATCCTGGCCCGCCGTCACGGCCGAGCGCACGAGACCATGCGGCAGATGCTGCGCAAGCGCGATGAGGCGGCCGCCAAGCGGAGAGAACAGCCGATCTTCAAGGACGAGCGCGGCCCGCTCACGTCACGTGAAGAAGCCGTCCTGCATCGCGCATGGATGCGCGGCGTCGATCTGGGCCCGATGGCCGATCGCTTCGATCGCTCGCGGCCGGCGATTCTTCGCGCCATCGTGCGCAGGCGCGTGGAGTTGCTTGGCGATCTGAAAGTGGTCTTCACTGAAATGCCCACGTTCGAACTGGTCGGCGCGGAAGAGGTGATTCTCTCCTCGCCGGCGGTCACGACCAACCTCATGGCCCTGCCGCCGCATGACGAGGCGATCAAATTGCTTGAATGGGCAAGCGCCGTGGAGCCTGTCGAGGAATCGGCCCAAGACGCCATGCTGGGCGCGTGGAACCTGCTGAAGCGGCGTGCGGCGGCGGGAATCGCGGACCTTGCAGGCAGTCGATCGGCTTCAAGCGAGGAGGTGGACGCGATCGAAACCGATCTGCGCTGGGCAACACGACTGCATCGGCGACTGACTTTGCTGGCGTTTCCCGCAGCGCTCAAGCGCATTGAAGCCAATCACGGCCGCAGTCTGTTGACGCTTCCTGCGGAGCAGATCACGTCGTTGATCCGCCTCGCGGCCGGAGTGATCCGTGAGTCGCTGGAGTCCATTGATCCCAGTCGCGGGCAGCGCCTGGCGCGGGTCGTGGCGTTCGCGATGGAGCGGGCGCTGGCACAGCGCGATCGGCAGGCTGGTCCGGCGTCAATGAGAGCGTCGGCGCGGCATGCCGCAGGCGCGGCGATCGCGATCGGCGGCGTGTTCGACAACGTCGATGAATGGGAGTCATGGCTCGATCCGTGGCGGAATCTGCGATCGAACCTCGGTGCGCTGAAGGAATCGTCGAGCGGGATGCTCGCCATGCGATACGGATGGGGTGGCGGCCCGCCGCGAACGATGCTGGCCTTGGCGAAGGCCATGAAGCTCAGCGCGCATGTTGTCGCCCGGCGATTGCAGTCGGCGACGCGGGAATTACGTGCCTCAATTCGCAATTGAATGCGCGACGCGCTTTGACGCCGCTTGGCGCAGGAATGCACAAGTTCTGCGCACAGGATTCGCGCGGGAGAGCCAACCCAACATCCAGAGTCCAACGTTGAGTTGACTCAGCGCTTCGAGAACTGGAACCGACGACGGGCGCCGGCCTGACCATACTTCTTGCGCTCGACCTTGC
>CAZCGB010000451.1:0-3267 GCA_964498045.1 uncultured Isosphaeraceae bacterium | reverse complement strand
CTCCCCGAACTGGACTCGAACCAGTAACCTGCCGGTTAACAGCCGGCCGCTCTACCATTGAGCTATCGGGGATCGGCAAACGATCAACATTCGGCAGGGGGCGGCGTGAAACGGAACTCCGTCAGCCAACGACGTTCCGCATTCGGCTTGGACCTGCCGTTCCCGCATCATTCCGCCCCATTGGCTGTCCTTTGGCGGCGTTCTGAGGCGAGCGGGAAGGATATCGGCATTTTGCCGCGGGTCAATTCGGGTGAGGATGTGCGAAAAACAAGGCCTGCCATTGGTCGGGCGGATTTGCCTTGACCCGGGGCGGCGCGGGTGTCGGCGCTTTTCGCTGCGCGGGCGGCGGCACTTCGCTTTGACCCGGCTTGGTGCCGGGGGGTTAAGGGACGTGCTGCTGCGCGGAGGAGTGTTTGGAGGTGCGCACGTTGCCGGAGATGTCACTCACTTCGATTGCAGTTCGGGCAGTACCTTTGCCTGGTCGTCGGTGAGGATAAGCGTCAGCTGCAGGCGCGCCCTGGCCGAGATCTCATTGCGATTCCAGCGGAGCTTTTCCAAGTCGATCTCTCGATCGATGTCGTCCTTCTTGGGCATCTGGCCGGCGAACATGTCGAAGTCGCGCTGCTTGCGCAGGCCGACCATCTGATCACACATCGCGTAGAAATCAGCCCGATACTGCACGATCAGATTGTTCAAGCGATCGCGCTGGGCGTCGTCAAGATCAGGAATCTCCAGCGCGCCTTTCAACACCTTGTCGGCTGAGCGATCGTCGCGATAAATGTCGGGATACGCGGCCTGGTTGTACGCCAGACGAATCTGCCAGGCGGCGTCGGCGGGCATGGCGGCGGCCAACTGGTCAATGAGTTCGCGATTGACGGACTTGATCTTATCGTTGGTTTCGCTGAGCGACTTGCGGGCTTCGCGCCACTTGTCCATGGCGAACTCCATCGCCTGGTTGCCGCCGCCGCCGCCGAGCATTCGTGGCGGTCCGCCGCCACCACCACGTCGACCTGCGCGCTGCATGGACTCGGAACGCCGCTGCACTTCGCGGGCGTTGCTCAACCGCTGGGCCACTTCGGGCGCGATGCGCGAGTCATATTCGTTCAAAGCCGCGACCGCCTGCTGTCGCTGTTGGGTTGAAAGGTCGCTGCCGACGACAAGTGCGACGAGATCGATGTAGGACTCGTCGTCGCCGAAGGACTGCGCCATGGACTTTGCGACTTCGGTTTCGATGTCGCGCATGCGCGTCTGTCGCAGCATCTGGAGCGTTGCTTTTGAAGCATCATCCTGCACGAGCAGCGCGACGTCGTCGAAGAGCTGCTGATCGAGCGCGACGAGCTCATCGTGCCGCGCCGCACGGGCCTTGCCAGTCTCTGCAGGCGTGGCTTCCTCGCCTTCCTTCTTGATGGGCATTTCGGCGGTGCGAAGCTGGTCGTAATCGGCGCGATAGGCATCGAGCAGCGTCATGGCGACGTTGCGGTCATCCTCGCCCATGTTCAGCGCCACAAGCGTCTGCTGATACTGCTTGACGCCAAGCGGCTGCGGCAGGTAACGGGTCTGTTCGTTGTCTTCCTCGACGAACCCGCGAAGATCGGGAGGAACATCATTGACCTTGACCTCCACCTGAACGGGCTCGCCGCCCCCCGTGGCGCCCCCCGCGCCGGCCCCCGCGCCGCTTCCACGACTTGATTGAGCGCGAGCCACGACGCGCGCGCGTCGCTGTTCCGTGATTTCCGGGTCCTTCTTCAGCTTCTCATCGATTTTCGCGACCAGTTCGGCGCCGATGATGGTGTTCAGCGTCGAGATGGCTGACTCCGAAATGGACTTGCATCGCTCGGCTGCTTCGGTGACCTTATCCCGCGCCGGATCGGGATCCTGCTGGCTGAATTGGCGGAATGTCTTGTACTTCCGCGTCGCCTCGAGCGCGTTGACGCCGCCATCGACGGCGCTATCGAACTGCATCGCGAAGATGGTCTGCTGCTCGGTCAATGCGGTGCGCTGTTCCTCTGACAGCTCCTCCAGTTGCAGCGCAACCCGATAGCGGGTGTCCCAACTGTCGGAGCTCTGGTAGATCTCGCGATAGGCGCGGCGGAAGTAGCGATCGCGCAGTTCGGATGCAAGATCGGCGCTCAGCAGCGGAGCTAAACGCTTGTAGGTGCGCATGTTCAGCTGGCTGACGTCGAACGCGGCTTCCTGAATGGGCTTGCTGGCCTCGTCGAACACGCTCTGCGCGCGCATGATGGTGTCGCCTTGCGGGTTCTGCGCCATGGTGATCATCTGCTCCATGGTCATGTTGCGGATGCCGATCTCATCGATGAAATCCAGAACGACCTTGGCGGCGTCGGTCAGCACGTTGTAGATGGTGGTGGACTTGGCCAAGAGCACCGATTCGTAATCGTTGAGGACCGGCTCGACCTGCTCGCGCTCCTGCGGGCTCATGTCGAGCCGGCGCGTGATTTCAGCGAGGTTTACTCCGGCCCCGCGGTTCATCTCTCCCACGCCGCCGAGGATTTGCCGGAACACCAGCAGTTCTCGATTAATGCGGGCCCGCTCGAGTTTGGGCATCTGGTCCTCGGCGAGGATCGAGCCGATCTCCGTGAAGAATCCGCGATCGAGGCTCCGGGCCTTGTCGAGCAGTTTCTTGAAGTCGGCGACGATGCCTTCGAGGACCTTGCGCTCGGGAATCTCAAACGCGCCGCGCGTGAACTTCAGGCCGATCTCGACGAGTTGATCGGTGAGCTTCTTGACATCGGTGTCAAGGAACGCGCGGTAGCGATCCTTGTACGCATCGTGCAGAGGCAGGAGGTTCATGGCCTGCTGATCGGAGAGCCCCAGCGTCTCGATGATCGGCTGCAGATCCGGCGTCGTGATCGGATCGGGCACGATCCCCACCTGGGCCGAAGCGCGAGGTGATGCCAGGACGATCGGCATGATGATGGCGATCAGCGCAATCGTCCGCAGGATCGACGACATCAGAACGAAGCGGCCCGACACACAGCGGACGGTCGAGTTCAGAGCGTACGGCATGAACGCGGTCTCCGGAAAGGGCAAGAATGCCAGGTTGACGGTACGAGTGGGAACCAAATGATCTGCAGACATGCTCTTGAACGATCTTATGCGGCCGACGTTCCCCCGGTTTTCAGGAGTTTCTTCGAACGTCGACTGCATTGGGCTTCACATTGCCGGTCCAGACGTTGGACGGGGCATGCATGACGACATGGGGAAAGGAAAGCCCGCGCGCTGGAATCGACCGGCGCGCGGACGCCG
>CAZCGB010000450.1:0-3267 GCA_964498045.1 uncultured Isosphaeraceae bacterium | reverse complement strand
ATGATGGCCGCTACTACGTCCGCAATCACGCGATCATGACCGAAGTGTCGCACGGGACGTGGCTCTACAGCCGCATCCACGTGCTGAGCCAGATCGTGACGTTTCCGCTCGGGTTGCTTGGCCTACTCGTGTACGCGGGCGAGACCGAAGAACTTCGCCGACTGAGCGGGAAAGCTGCCTAGCGCCAGCAAGTAGCATGGGGTCGGTAGCAGTCAGTCGGGACAGTTTCGACTAACTTAGTTTGGGCATGGTCGCGATCCGCGGTTGGCTCGCCCCTTCGGGACTCTCTCGATTCATGGCAAGGCGAACCCAGGGCGTTGCCTTGGGCTGCGATCGGTTCGCACCTAAGGTGCGTCGAGAGCCGCTCACTTGTTCGGCGGCTGATACGGCTTGGTCGGATAGTCGTCGTAGATTTCCCAGAAGCCATCCGGATCGTCGTACAGCGGCCTGCCGTTCTGGGCGCCGGGCCTTCGATCATCGCGCAGCACCAGGATGAGATCGGAGAGGCATGCGGGGTTGTCGAGGAAGTAGCCGTGCCCCTGCTTGATGGTCTTGGCGCGGACATCCACGATGCTCAGGATGGGATGCTGCTTGACGACGCCGGCATACGCGGGATCGAGGTCGTTGAAGCTCAATTGCCCGATCCGGCGTGCGCTGGCGAAGAGCCAGTTGGAGATGCCAATCGCCTTGTCATTGGGTGAGACGTAAATGGTCAATTGCTCGGGGACGTAGCCGACGCGGTCGGCTCCGAAGCGTTCCACGAACACATCGAGGTCGATGTCCGGCGCGGCGAGCACGAGCTGATCGAGTTTGAGAATGTCTTTGGTTTCCTTGCCCGTGCCGCGCGATTCCAGGTGGAGTTCGCGCAGCGCGGTGGCGAGGATGTCGGTGCCGCGGCTGTGGGCGATGAGGTTGATCTTCTCCACCTGCGGACAGGAAGCGATGTCGCGAATGAGCATCTTCAGATGCGGGTTGGCGAATTCGCCTGACTCGCGGTCGGCGGTGTAGCCGCGAAGCAGGCCCTTTCTGCCCGCGGGCCAGGAGAAGAGCACCGCGACGCCGCCGCGACCAGTGAAGTGCCAGATCTGCGAGGCGCGGAACGCACCGGATTCGAAGGTGTTGTTGTAGCCATGGACGAAGAGGAAGACTTCCTTGCGAGGCGTGAGCGCAAGTTGTTCGGCCAGCAATGCGTGAAGTTTCTTGGTTTGTTCTTCGCGGGCGGCCAGGGATTCGGGGTCGTCGACCCAGCGCCCATCGACTTTCACAGGGGGCGTGAACGGCGGCCACGCGCCGCGCTCCTCGATGCTGGTGAGCGCGAGGGGCACCGGCTCCTTTCGATCGCGGGTCCTGCTGGCGGTGACAAGCTCATCCCAGGTCATCTCCGGCTCGCCCATCTGCACGGTGGCCACGCCGAAGGAGACCGTGCGCGAGCGCTTGGCCGAGTAGGTGGATATGCCGTCCACGGTTTCGGGGGCGCGGTCCGTGGCGTAGATCACCGTCGCTTTGTTGTTCTGGAGCGCGGCGGGCACTTCGGCATACGGATTCTCCTGCGAATCGGCGAACAGATTCGGCGAAGCGACCAGCTCCGGCCCCTTCGAGTTGCAGCCGCTCAAGAGCAGGACCACGGCAACGGTCAGCAGTCGAAACGTTTGCACCGCGCGAGTGGATTGTTGCATACGGGAATGGTACCGCGCCCGGTCCGTCCGAGTGTCGGAAGCCATGGTTGATCGCCCGGGCCCAAAGCATCGAATCTTCGGCGTCTGCGTTCGCAACCGCCGATGCAGGTTTTGCGGGCAGGCGGGAGTTTGAGCCGATAGTCATCGTTGCGGTCTGTCATGACGACCGGCCGCGATTGTTTGCAAAATACCGGCGGAGCCGGTACACCATGCTTGGATGGTCCCCCTCAACACCTTTGCCAAGGAGGGCAAACGGCGTGAGCAGCACTCGAACATATCAAGCGTACACCATGGCGGAAGCGCTGGCCGCTGTGAAGTACGACCTGGGGGCGGAAGCGATCATCCTCAGCACGCGCACATTCAAACGTGGCGGGCTGCTGGGCCTTGGCCGCCGGACGGTGGTAGAAGTCACCGCATCCAATTCGCGCGAACAGAAACAGGCATCGGCACCCGCGCCGAAGCCATTGGCGGCAAGCGGAAGCGGGGGCGGGGGTGGGGCAGGCAACGCAGCTGCCGGGCGCGCGTATGCGGCTTCCAAGCCGGCGAGTTCCAAGGAGAACATCGCTGCGCGTGGCCAGGCTGTGCAGGTGCTGGCCAGCGAGGCCGATCGGCAGCGCAACAAGCGTCTGGCTATGGCGATGCAGGAGAAGCAGCGTCGCGCAGCGGAAGCCAGTGCCGCCGCGGGGACGAAGCCCGCGCTGACGCATCCGACTGCGACGGCGCTCCAACCCGCATCGCCGATTGCAGCGACCACTGGCGCGTCAGCGCCCGCGTCAATTCCGCTTGCCTCGCCTTCACGAGCGGTTCCGGCTGTCGTGGCGGGCGGCAACAGTCCGAGCAATCCACTGGTGGTGACCGTGCCGGCCACGCCGATGTCGGTCGCAGCCAAGCGGTTCATCCTGCGATCGCCCGAAACCGCAGCCAAATCCAGCAGCGAGTTATCATCGCTGGCGATGTCCGAGTCGATGGGCTTTGACACGGCGAGCATGAACAACAGCATGAACAACGGCGGCAGCGCCACGGCGACAATCGCCGCGCCTGCTGCGCCGCCGACGCCTGCGGGCATCGTGTCCATCGGCGCGCCGCCTGCGCCTGCGGCTCCGGGATACGCGCCGCAGCGATCTTCATCGCCTTCGCGGCATCCGCTCCCTCATGGCGAGGTCAATCCGCAGGTGCAGCAGGAACTCGCGGCGATCAAGAACATGGTCGGCCAGGTGTTGCAGCGTCAGACGAGCGCGGCACGTCAGCACACGCCTTCGATGCCGCCGAAGTTGTTTGATCTGTATCTGCGGCTGGTGAGCCACGATCTGCCTGATGATCTCGCCGATGCGATCGTCAACGAGATTCGACAGCAATTGGGCCCGGCGGAACTGGAGAACGACGCCACGCTTCGTGCCGCAGCGATCGAACAGCTTGCCGACTACATCGCCGTCGCGCCGACGCCCTTGACGCAGGTCTCACCCAACGGCCGCCCGCTGACCATTGCCCTGGTCGGGCCGACCGGCGTGGGAAAGACGACCACGCTGGCGAAGCTCGCTGCGTCGTTCAAGCTCAAGGCCAATCGCAAAGTCGGGCTGATCACATCAGATAC
>CAZCGB010000449.1:0-3285 GCA_964498045.1 uncultured Isosphaeraceae bacterium | reverse complement strand
ACCCGGGCATGATGCCGATCTTGCATCCGCCTTCGAACTTCGCCGCCGCCGCCCCCGCTTCGCCGCTGACGCGCTCGCCGGGCGTGATGACGCCGGGGCAGTTGGGGCCGATGAGCGTGGAATTGGGATAATCGCGCAGCGCCGCTTTGGCCTTGATCATGTCTTGCGTGGGGATGCCTTCGGTGATGGCGCAGATGACTTTGATGCCCGCAGCCGCGGCTTCGAGGATCGCGTCGCCCGCGAACGGCGGGGGTACGAAAATCATTGTCGCCGTCGCACCCGTCGCCTTCACCGCGTCAGCCACCGTATCGAAAATCGGCAGGCCGTTGACATCCTTGGTGCCGCCCTTTCCGGGCGTGACGCCGCCCACCATCTTCGTGCCGTAATCGAGGCAACCCTTGGTGTGGAACGCCCCGGCTGAGCCGGTGATGCCCTGACAAATGACCTTGGTTGAGCCGTCGATGAGAATGGACATGGGGCAGACAGTTTAGCGGCGGGGCTCGCCCTGCGTTGGCGACCTACCATTGTTCTGAAATCGCCACGACGCGATCCACAACAACATTGAAGTCACAGGACAGGATGAGGGACACCCGCGCCATGCGTACCGCTTGCACACTCGCGTCATTCACGCTCTTCACATCACTTTTGCTCACGCCGCTGGCCTCCCCGGCCTCGGCCCAGCAGAAACCCGCCGCCGCCCCCGCCGCGTCCAACGACGCGCTGACGGTCTACACCTCAGGCGTCGATGGTCTGCTCGTCGATCCCAAGGACGCCGGCCTGCTCCGCGCCTTGAAGATGCTGGATGAACGCGTGCTGGAGCTGCCGCGCGAGACCGGCGACGAGCGCATGCCCGCCCCCGCGATCCAGCTCGCGCTGCAACTGCTCATGAACCCCATGAGCATGCGCGCGGGCCTCTTGGACATGAACGAGCAGCGCGAGGGCCCGCCGTTCTACGCCCAGTTGAGCTTCTACGGCACACCCGACGCCGCCGCCGACTTCGCCGGCCGCTTCACCGCGCTCATCAAGCAGGCCGGCGCTCCGCCCGCAACTCCGGCCGCCAACATCCCCGGCATGCAGTCGGTCGACGCCGACGGCGCGCCCATCTACTTCGGCACGATGAAAGGCGCCAACGGCTCAGCTTTTGTCCTGGGCGTGAACCAGGTCAGCCCGCCGGACATGCCCGCGTTCGCCAGCGGCCTTCCCAAAGACATCAAGCCCGCGATGACCTTCACGCTGGACATGAAGAAACTCCAGCCGCTGATGGACATGTTCATGGCCCAGGCGGGTCCGGAAGCGGACATGCTCAAGAGCCAACTGGCGATGAGCGGCTTCTACGGCCCCGACGCCAGCCAGCTCACCGCGGCCATCGGCCACGGCAAGGATCGCACCTTCGGCTGGGGCAAGTACACCAACTACCGCAAGATGCTCGAAGCCGGCGGCGCGCTGCCTGACTCGTTGCTCAAGCTCGATGACCTCAAGCGCGTGCCCGGCGACGCCACCTACGCGCAGGTCAGCAAGATGAACCTCAACGGCATCATGAACATGATCAAGTCCGTCGCTTCGCAGGCCATGCAGCAGCAGGGCATGGGAGGGGATGACGCGGCCCAGGACCCGTTCAAATTCATCGAAGACGCCACCGGCATCAATCCCCAGCGCGACATCGTCGACAACCTTGGCCAGACGTTCGGCTCGTACATGTCCGAAACCACCGGCGGCGGCGGGCTCGCCTCCGTGGTCTTCTTCGCCGAGGTCAAAAACAGTGAGGCTCTCGAAGCCACCCGCGCGCGCATCCGGGGCATGATCAACCAGATCGGCCAGGACAAGGCCAAGGGCTACGTCCGCGTCGATGAACGCGAGATGGCCGGCCACAAGGTCCTCGCGCTCACGTTCCCGGGTCTGCCGATTCCCATCGAGATCTGCTCGACCGTTGCCGACGGCTACGTGTATGCCGCGGGTTCGATGAACGCCCTGTCGGCTGCCGTCGCGCAGGGCAAGTCGGGCTCGCGCAATCTCGCCGAGAATGACCACTTCAAGGAGATGGGCGGCCGCGAGATGAAGGATGCGATGCAGGTGACCTTCGTGGATACGCCGCACATGCTTTCGCAAGGCTACGGCCTGGTGAGCATGGGCATGACCGCGCTGGGAAACGCGGTGCGCTCGCCGACCGATCTCAAGCGCGATGCCGGCCTGATCATGCCTTCCTACGCCGAACTCGCCAAGGACGCGCATGCGACGGTGTCGATCATGCGTCTGGAAGGCAATGACATGGTCGTGACTTCGCAGGGCGATCGCTCGCTGCTGGTGAACGCCTGCGGCGCGGCGGGCGCGATCGGCGGCGTCACCGGCGCGGTGGCCATCGGCGCGATGTTCGCCGGCCTCGTCACGCCCTCGATGACCCACGCCCGCGAACAAGCCGTGGAAATGAGCAGCATGTCCGGCCTGCGCAACGTCGCCATGTCGTACGTGGTGTACGCCGCCGACAAGCAGGATGCGCTTCCCACCAGCGCCGAGGATCTCGTCGCCGCCGGTTACCTGGAAGCGGGCATGCTGGATTCGCGCTACGGCCCCATGGACGACGGCAGCGCGGCGATCTGGCTCAACCCCAAGGGCGGCAAGACCAGCGACATCAGCGATCCGGCGACGTACATCATCGCCTACGACCGCGCGATGTTCGCCAACGGCGACATCGTCGCCGTGGCGTTCCTCGACGGCCACGTCGAACAGCTCTCGCACGACGAGTTCCGTGACAAGATGCAGAACGGCCAGCACAACGGCATCGATTTCAAACTGCCCGAGTGAATCGGAATGGTTTGAATCCAGAATGACATTTCAAGCCCCCGACAATCGTCGGGGGCTTGTCGTTTGGCGATTCGAACAGCAATCACGCGGAACAAGCCGGGGCAAAGCGAGTGTGCAGACAGACTGCCGTCAATCAATGTTGAGTCCATTGCCCATGTCGCGCCGCTCCAGGTCGAACATTGAATCGACGACGTCACTGCGCGCCGGCTCATATGATGCGCGTCGATGCCGACCGAGCCGATCCCCAATCCCAAGCCGCGGCAGCCGGCCGACCCGGCCTTTCCCCTCGGCGTGCCGCGCGAGATCGGCCAGTATCAGATTCAACGATTGCTGGGTTCGGGCGGCATGGCCACGGTGTACGCCGCGCTGCAGAAGCAGCCGCGACGCACCGTCGCGCTGAAGGTGATGAAGGCGGGGATCGCGCAGTCAAGAGGCGAAGCCGCGCTGCGCCGCTTCAAGCGCGAGATCGAAATCCTTGGCAAGCTG
>CAZCGB010000448.1:0-3288 GCA_964498045.1 uncultured Isosphaeraceae bacterium | reverse complement strand
TTCGCATCCCGCGCGTTATCATCCGCGCGCCGCGCAACAACCGTGCGCACGGAGAACCCACGCAATGACGCGATCCACATGCTTCACCCTTCTCGTCCTCGCGATCGTCTTCGCAGCCACGCTCACCGGCTGCAAGTCGCCCAAGGGCTACACCGTCACCGAGCAGCGCGAGTCCGTTCAGCAGATGCGGGCTGATGCGCTCGATGTCCTGTACGCCGATCGCCCCGACGCCAAGGCCAAGATCGCTGACGCGCCCGGATACGCCGTCTTCTCCAACTTCGGGATGAAGATCCTCATTGCAGGATCGGGCAACGGCTTCGGCGTGGTGCACGACAAGGCCGCCAACGCCGACACCTATATGAAGATGCTCGAGCTCAACGTCGGCCTGGGCATCGGCATCAAGAACTACCGCGTCATCTTCGTCTTCCACAACGCCGCAGCCATGAAGAAGTTCATCAACGAAGGCTGGACGTTCGGCGGCGACGCACAAGCCGCAGCAAAGATCAGCCATGACGGCGGCGAGGCCGCGGCCACGGGTTCGCTCAGCGATGTCGAAGTCTTCATCCTCACCAAGACCGGCATCGATGTCTCCGCCACCATCGACGGCACGAAGTTCTGGCGCGATGATGAACTCAACGCCTCGCCTGCGGTGCCATCCGGCAGCCCGACGAAGACCGCCGGCGGCAGTAGCGCCAAGGGTGGATGAGTGCATTTCAGAACGGACTGAACCACACCGGCTGCGGCTGACGGCGTGGACGCCGCGGATGCTTGATGTGCTGCACGTCCGTCAGGTGCCACTGCCAACCGCTCGGCCCGCCCTTCGTGCTATGCGTGATCTTCGCCGTGCCGACGATCACGCCCGTCGGCAGACTGCCGACCGGCACGCCCAGCGCGGCGAAGCCCGACAACTCCCCCGGTTTTTTCGCCGCGTAAATGTAGAACGTCTCGCCGATGATCTTCGTCGGCCGCGAGCGGTACTCGATGGTCTTCTCGCCTCGCAGGATCATCTCGGCATACGGCTGGCGGATGGAGAGGGCTCGCATGATGTACCATGGGTCGACCGGAAGCGGACGACGGTCAATACGGTTGCTCTTGCGGACGCCCGATTCAAGTGCTCGAATTCTCAGCCATTATCAGCGCAGTGAAGGCGAAGGAGCGAACCACACAGTTCTGCGTGCTCGCTGCGATGTATCACTTGGGAGCCCACCGTGCGCCGGTCACGGTCAAGCAAATCAAGGAACTCCTGTCGCTCCACAAGTTAGACGCGGCAAAGCAGAATCTGGCCGACTTGCTTCGCAAGTATCAAGGGCTGGCCGAGGTTGCAGACAAGGGCCCGCCGTTGAAGTGGCGGATCACGTCTAAGGGATTGGAGAAACTGCGAGCCGACTCCGGGCTCGCATTGTCTGGCGGCGATTCTCCTGAGTCCTTCGACACGGACGTTGCGTTCCTTTGCGCGCTACAGCAACCAGAGTTAAGTGCGTTGATTCAAGCGCTAGGCGGGGACGCCAAATGGACAATTACCGGCACAGCACGACACACCCACGTTTACCGAACAGCGTCTCTGCGAACGAAGGCCGGAAAGTCGCTGAAAGTTGTCGCGACGACTGCTACCTCAATGGGTTTGACAGCCGCAGCAATTGCAACGACGCAGCTCGTGATGCAGTTCAGACCGCGCCTTGTGGTCATGGTCGGGATCGCTGCTGGCACGCGCAGCGGAGGAAAAGAATTCGGTGATGTCCTGGTCGCCGATCCAAGTGTCGACTACAACTCGGGAAAGGTAGAACTGAAGGACGGGGTTCGGGGGTTTCTACCAGACACGTACCCAATTGGCCTGAATGCCCGACTGCGAAGCGTCCTGCAAAAATACCAGGCAAACACGGCAGTCTTTGAAGAGATTCGTTCCGGTTGGAAGGCCAGCACCCCCACGCGCCCCAACCGCGTTCACATCGGTCCACTCGGCGCGGCTGATCAAGTTATTGACGACCCAACTCGCGTCCTCGAAATCCAGAAGAACTGGCGGAAGCTCATCGGCGTCGAGATGGAAACATACGGAGTTTATCGAGCAAGTCACGAAGCCCCGGAGCCGAAGCCGCGATTCATCTCGTTCAAGTCCGTCTGCGACTTCGCCGCAGAGAAGACCGATTCATGGCAGGATTACGCCGCATACACGGCGGCAGAATTCGCGGTCCAATTCTTGGCATCGGAATGGGATGCGCTTTGGTATGTTCCAACGTAGGACGGAGATTCCCATGGCAAGTAAGCAAGGTTCGCCAACGATAGACACTGAGGTCGCTGCAATGAGCGCAGTGATCAACGCGATTCAAAGCCTTGAGCCTGACGCGCAGCGGCGGGTCATCAACTACGCGATTCAGCGCTTCAAGCTGCAATCAGCCTCGCTGGATACTCCGCATGATCCTCCGGCCGATCAGGTGGTCGACGAGCCTCAGCGGCGCCTGTTGCGCGATGAACCTCCACGTGATCAAAAGGCGAATGAAGAGGATGGCCTCGATGGGGTTAGTGCGGTCGCGCGGAAGTGGATGTCGCGAAGCGGCCTGACCCCAGATGCTATCTCTAGGCTATTTAGCCTCGGAATCGATGAAATTGATCTTGTGGCCACGAAAGTGCCAGGCAAAAACAAAAAAGATCGGATGCGCAGCGTCGTGCTACTGAAAGGCGTCGCGTCGTATCTCGGCGGCGGAGCGGCGCGCGTAACGCATGAGCAGTTGAAGGAGACGTGCTTGCATTACGACGCCTACGACAGCTCAAATTTTGCCACGTACCTGAAGGAAATGAGCGCTGAAGTCGGTGGCACGAAAGAGGCGGGATACACCCTCACCGCGCGAGGCTTGACTGGGGCTACAGAGCTGATCAAGCACATTCTGAACCCGCCTGCGAAGTAGACCAGCGCGCGGCTCGTCGGACGAATCGCGCGGTAGATAGGCCGCTTACTGCCCATTAACGTTCAAAGAAATCCTCAATTTCCGCACAGAATCCGCTCACACTGCGGCCTCGGCGTCCGCTTCCTCCTCCACAAGGAGGTGCGCGGATGCCTACATCATCCAAGCGCAAACATGCGCAAGTTTCGATGGATCAAGAGGTTGGCACATCGGGGGGTATGGTCGGCGATAGGCTTGGCGTCGGCCCCGGCGGACTGCCGCCGGGCTTCTGGGATGCGTTGGTCGGAAACATGCGGCTGAGCCCCAGCGAGATTCAGGTGTTCGATGGCCTGCTGCGCGGCATGACCTGCAAGGAAATCGCCCACACGCTCGGCCGCGCCGTCTCCACCAC
>CAZCGB010000447.1:0-3306 GCA_964498045.1 uncultured Isosphaeraceae bacterium | reverse complement strand
TCAATTGACTGGCCTGCCGCATCACTCAATCGAGTCGGCGGCGTATTCGGTCGGAAGTCCACAGCGCCCATGCCACATGCTGTGGTCACCTGAAAAGTCAGCGTCGCCAGATCTGCATCCACCGATGAAGGCACCTGGCCGAGGAACGCATTGATTCCCGATGCAAGGTTGATGTTCTCGCCGACGGCGGTGATCGGAGAGATGATGAACAACCCGAACGGGCTCGCCGTGTAGTTGCCACTGACAAATGAAATGCGCGTGGAATCGAAGTGCAGGAACGCCTGGAACCCGGCGGCAGGCGTGCCACCGGGCACGCCTGTCATGCGCACCTTCACTTGGATGTTCTGCCCTTGCGGAAACGGGCCGACAGGAGGGGCACCGACATACTGCAACGACAACGTTGCATCGGCCAGGCAAAATGGACTTGCTGCCAGAGCGGCTCCCATGAACAGGGCCGCGGCTAGAACCATGCCATCCACTCGATACCGCATCATGCACCTTCCCTTGAGGCCCCTGACCTCGAATGAGCAGGCTCGCACCGCCACGCATGGCCATTCATGCCTTGTGGTGCGAGCCGGAATTTGTATCCATCACGAACGTCGCCGACGTCCCAGCATGGCCACGCCACCCAAGAGCGCAAGCATGCCTCCCGGCGCCGGCACGTTATTGATCTGAACGGTTGCGCCGCTCAATGTGCCAGTGACTAGGAAGTTTGGAATCGTGCCGTCATAGACCTTGGTCGAGTCGCCGATGCCGCCGCCGGCATTTGGCATATCGAAAGTCGGAATATTGATGAGCGTCGTCGGAGAGGTGGCGCTGAGCGCCTGGAAATCAAAACTGACGACAAACGTGCCGCTGGTGGTTGCCGCGATTGGCGGTCCGAATGGCGCGAAGCCGACCCACTTCGCGTCGCCATCCGCCAGCGACGCGTTGAGGCCATACGGATTGTCCAGCGCGAAACCGGGCGAAATGCCCATCGGCGAACCGGTCATGTCCGCGCCAAGCAACGAGAGATACGTGGTGTTCCAGTTGAGCAGAACCTCAACCGCCGCGAACGACTGAGAGAACGCGCTGTCTGAAACAGCGTAGAGATCCACGCTGACGGTGTTGCCCACGAAAACAGATTGAAACGACGGGCGCAGCTCAAGGTTGATGTTGGCCCGTGCCGGCGAGGCTGCAACCATCGCCATCAGCCCACCCGCGAAGGCAAGCCCGACCTGACGCCACGAAAGAATCCCTTTCATCCTGAACTCCTCCAATTTCCGGCCGCGTCCAACGGCCCGAGCGCCGCGGCAAGTTCGCCGGACGCTTCGATCCACGAAGAGAACCACACGCGATCGAATTCGATCGCGAACGTTGAAAACCCACTGACGTCTCTCTTCATGTACCCGCAGCCTTGGCAGGCAAACCACAATTGACCAACGCACCATACCACCGAGCGACCAGAACACGCAAGATGTTTGGACACGAAATTCTTGACTTCATCACACCAACACCATGTTCGGGTTTCGCTCCCGGCTATCCGGCGCGCAAACGGTGACGGCATATGCACTTGGATGCGAAGATCACATTGAGCCGAATCGAATTTCGGTGACACCTGCCGGTCAGTTGCGGAAGCCACAGGGTGAATCTCAAGGTTTTTCAGTTGACCGCTTGGTCCCGCGAGCGAACATGATCCGGCCCGTGGATGCTCGCTTCTGTCATCGATCCGGCGGAAGGGACGCTTTTTTCCCGACAAACTGCGCGGTTTGGACGCATGCGCGCTTCGGCCGTACACTACGGCTCTTCAAGGACAGGTGTCCGAGCGGCTGAAGGAGCAGCACTGGAAATGCTGTGTGCGGGGTAACCTGCACCGTGAGTTCGAATCTCACCCTGTCCGCTTGCCCGAGCGGCCAGAATCAGCCGTCAGCACTCAGCCTTGCCAGCGTCCTTTGCCGTGAAATCGGCTGCTGAAGGCTGACGGCTGATCGCCCGGCTCAGGGCGAAATAGCTGCGGAAAGCACATCCACCACAGAGGTGGATCGTTTGTTCGGATCGTTCGAATTGGCTCGGTTGGGATGGACTGCCCGGGGTGTAGCGCAGCTTGGTTAGCGCGCCTGACTGGGGGTCAGGAGGTCGCGAGTTCGAATCTCGCCACCCCGATTCATGCAAAACGCCCCGCAGGTCAAAGACCTGCGGGGCTGTCGTTTGTCAACGCTTCGAATTTTCTGCGTGTGCACTCCGCGGAGCAGCCCGCAAGCTCGGCAACGCTCAAACCGAAACCGGCGCCCGAATGAGTAGCATTCATCTCATGATCCACCACGACTCTTATGACATGATCGGCGTGATCTTGAACCTTCACGCGCTGATCAACAGGCTGCTCATCGAGGCTGTCGAAGACGTTCCCGAGTCCAGAATGACTGATCAGCCGGGCACCATTGTCAACCATCCGGCGTGGACGCTGTCGCATCTCAACGCGTATGCGGGATCGCTGCTGTCGATGCTCGACGACCCGAGCGTGCTGACTGCCGACACCGAGATGGAGCAGTTTGGGTATGGCACCTCACCAGTGCCCAACCGAAGCGTCTATTCGACAAAGAGCGAACTGCTTGAACAGTTCAACGACCGAAACTCGCGACTTGCTGCGGCCGTGCCTGCGAAGCATGCAGAGTACTTCCCACGGCGATCGCCTGAAAAGTTCCACCCGTACTCGCCGACCATCGGACACATCGCCATCACGCTGCTTGTGTCGCATCCGCCGCATCACTTGGGACAACTTCGGCAATGGCGCCATGCCGCGGGAATGG
Source organism: uncultured Isosphaeraceae bacterium (assembly GCA_964498045.1). Lineage (GTDB taxonomy): Bacteria > Planctomycetota > Phycisphaerae > Phycisphaerales > SM1A02 > DATKJG01. Next base: position 520 of record CAZCGB010000447.1, on the reverse strand, counting down.
CGCAAAAAACGTAAGTTCAGGGAAACGCCATGCGAAGAATCGAACAAACTCGGCAACGCGACGACGCTTTCTAATCCGAAGGTGGGGTCGTCCTGAACGGCCCGCCGATACCATCACTCTGAGAAAGGTCGTTTCGACGATTCACCATTTCAGCGTCTCCAATGCACGGCTTGCTCATCCTTGACAAACCTATTCGCATGTCGTCCGCGCAGGCGGTCGCCGTTGTGCGAAGGCGCGCAGGCGACGTCAAAACCGGCCACGCCGGAACGCTTGATCCGCTTGCCACCGGCGTATTGGTGCTCGCGCTTGGCTCGGCGACGAAGTCCATCGAACGATTGATGGCCACCGAGAAACGCTATCGCACGACGATTGATCTCTCGGCGTTCACCACGACCGACGATGTCGAAGGGCCTCGCACGGAAGTCGCCACCGAGCGGCGGCCGACCGAGCAGGAGGTTCGCGCTGCGCTCCAGCAATTCACGGGCGACTTCCTGCAGAAGCCGCCGGCGTTCAGCGCGGT
>CAZCGB010000446.1:0-3309 GCA_964498045.1 uncultured Isosphaeraceae bacterium | reverse complement strand
ATTGATCAATACGATGCGCAGCTGCTCTCGGTGCCTTCGCAGTTTGATCGCACGAATCCGATTCGCTACGCGGCGGTGATTTATTCGCTCGAGAACCTCTCGGATGTCTTTGCCTTGCGGAACCGCCTGGTTGCTGAGGTGAATGGCACCGCTGTGGCTGCAGCTCTTTGCGCTTACAAGAAGACCTACAACGCCTATCCCGACGACAAGGAAAAGGTGTACGGCCAGAACCTGCGCCGGCTGAGCGACAGCGATCCGTTCGACAAGAATCTGAGTCCATTCAAGTACCGACTCATCACGGCCCGGCAATCGGTTGACAGCGAGATCGGCCGCGGCTGGATTGAGCCGGGCGAAGCGATCCTGTACTCGCAAGGCCAGGACCACGACGATGACCGCGGAGCCGAGGCTTCATACGATGGAGCCAAGGGCGACCTGGTGATTTGGCCGCCGGTCAAAGTCCTCGCCCGCCGCGAAGGCCTGATCCAATAGTTCAGGTGCATCCTTTTCGAAATTGAATCATCTGAACTTCAGCGAAGCTTCAGTTCGAGCCGGCACGCCCGAACCTGACGCGTTCGCGTCATTTGCAAGGCCAATCGCGCATGAGCGACGTTGAAAAGGTTGTGATCATCGGCAGCGGCCCAGCCGGTTGGACGGCGGCGATTTACGCCGCGCGGGCCAACCTCAAGCCCGTCGTCTACATCGGCACGCCGCAGGCCAATCCCGCGCCGGTGCTGCCGGGCGGGCAGTTGATGCTGACGACCGAAGTGGAGAACTACCCCGGTTTTCCGCAGGGCGTGACCGGCCCGGACCTGATGATGCTGTTTCAGCAGCAGGCCGAGCGCTTCGGCACACGCGTCATCGGTGAGGACATCGTTCGATGCGATTTCTCAAAGTCGGGTGGGCCGTTCACGCTCTACACGGGCGAGGGCGGCACGGTCAAGGCGCATGCCGTCATCATCGCCACCGGCGCGACGGCCAACTGGCTTGGCCTGCCTAATGAGTTGCGGCTGGCGACCAGCGGCGGCGGCGTCAGCGCGTGCGCGGTGTGCGATGGCGCGCTGCCAGGCTTTCGAAATCAGCCCCTGGCCGTGGTTGGTGGGGGCGATACGGCGATGGAGGAGGCGAGCTATCTCACAAAGTTCGCTTCCACGGTGTACGTCATTCATCGTCGCGACTCCTTCCGCGCCAGCAAGACCATGCAGGAACGCATTTTGAAGTCGCCGAACGCGAAAGTGATCTGGAACTCGGCCGTCGTCGACGTGCTGGGCAAGGATCATATCGAAGGCGTGCGACTGAAGGACACGGTCACCGGCAAGGAAAGCGATCTCCCGGTGCGTGGCCTGTTCATCGCCATCGGGCATACGCCCGCGACGAGGTTCCTGCAGGGCAGCGGACTTGAGTTTGATGAGAGCGGCTACGTCGCGCTGCGCACGCGCTCGAGTGCGACCAACATCGAAGGTGTGTTCTCGGCCGGCGATGTGAGCGATTCGGTGTATCGCCAGGCGATCACCGCCGCAGGCATGGGCTGCCAGGCCGCGCTGGACGCCGAACGCTGGCTGGCGGCCAAGGGCGTGCACTGAGCAGGCGCTGAACTTGGCATCCACCAACATCCGCGGATACGCTGCCCGCATTGATGCGCGCCGCAACGCTCACACTTCTGACGCTTCTGGGCCTGGTGGCGGGCGCGTTCTACGGCCAATACGCGCTGTTTGATCCGCTGGGATCGATCGACCGTTCCCACTGGACGTTCGTCGCGGGCGACCTTGTGCTGATTCGGCCGATGTCGCTTCTGCTCCTGCCGCTCGTCTTTGCCGGCGCAATCTCCGCTGCCGCAGCCATGAAGTCGCTCTCGCGCTTCGGCCTCGCGCTGGGCGCGACACTCGCGTGGTTCGCCGTCACGATGCTCGTCTCGTCGATCCTCGGCACCGCCGCGGGAACAGTCATGCGGCCGGGCGACATCGCCTTCGAATCCAGGAACGATCTCACGTTGCGGGCAGCGGACCACCTGGAGGCGGCCGGGGAAACATCGCGCGGCGTGCAGAGCACCGTCGCAGCCGGCCAGGAAAGCCTCACCGGCGCATGGATGACGCTGCTGCGCCGGGTCCTGCCGGCAAACCTTGTCGATGATCTCGCGGCCGGGCGATTGCTCGGCCTGATCGTGCTCGGCATCATGATCGGCGTCGGACTCTCCGTCAGCGGCGAAAGCGGCGAACCCGCCCGCGCGTTCTTCGACGGCCTGTTCGCCGCCTTGCGACGCGTCGCGAGATTCCTGTCGTGGATCGCGCCCGTCGGCGTCTTCCTGCTGGTCGCCAACGCGGTGGGATCGATCGGCTTTGATGGCGTGCGCGGCCCGCTGCAGAGGCTCTGCGCAACGGTGGGTGCGGCGCTTGTCGCCCATGCGTTCATCGTTTTGCCAATGGCGCTGCTGATGCTCGGCCGGTGCAATCCGGTGGCTTTCCTCTTTCGAGTCGCCCGCGCGCTGTGCGTGGCGTTCTCCAGCGCGTCAAGCGTGGTGGCACTGCCCGTCGCCTTGGATTGCGCAGTGGTCGATTCCCCCGATCACCGCAGGCCGGGTCGGCGTGGCTCGGAATGTTCGCACGCCGCTGCGAACCTCGTGTTGCCGCTGGGCTCGACGTTGAATTTCAACGGAACCGCGATCTTTCAGTCCATCGCCGTGGTTTTTCTCTGCCAGGTGTATGACATCGCGCTGTCGACCAGCGAACTGGTGGTCATCGTCATCACCGCGACGGTCGCGGCGATCAGCACCGCCGGCGCGCCTTCCGCGGGCCTGATCACGCTCATCATCGTCATTACCGCGGTGAACACGAGCCTCGCCGGCCGCGGCATGCCGCAATTGCCGACAAGCGCGATCGGCATTCTGATTGCGGTCGATCGCGTCCTCGACATGTGCAGAACAACGGTCAACGTCTGGGGCAACCTCGTCGGCGCGCGGATCATCAGCGTGATTGCGCCGGACAAAGTGGATGAATGATGGCAGATGACCAAACACATCGGGGGTCCCTGCCTTCGGACGTCAGACCCGGCGTGCGGCGGCTCACTTTGCCACTTGCCGGGCCCAGATCGAGAGCGTCAGCAGCGTGAATAATCGCTGGCCGTGGTCGCGCTTCTCCGACATGTGCTCGTCGATGAACCGCTGAACGGCCTTGCGATTGAGCTGGATCGGGCCGAACGGCTCGGCGGAGTGGAGGTGATCGAGCAAGAGCGTCTTCATTCCGCCGTAGTCCGATCGGAACCACTCGCCGATGGGGATGGCGAATCCCATCTTCGGCCGATCGACGATCTCCTTCG
>CAZCGB010000445.1:0-3311 GCA_964498045.1 uncultured Isosphaeraceae bacterium | reverse complement strand
TTATCAAGGGCGTGCACGCCGCTGCCAGTGATGGAGTCGTCCCAAACACCGATGCGCTTGAGCATCTCGGCAAGCGGACCCTGGCCACGATCGACGAATTCGAGTTCATCACGCGTCTCGGCAAGATGTGTCGCCAGCGGCAGACCCAATGATGCCGCGGCTCGATACACCTCCGGCCCGCATGAATACGGTGCATGTGGCTGGAAACCAAATCGCACACCACGCTCGAGATGGAGAACAGAGCCTGCGGCCGAGCGCATGGCATCGATCGCCGTGGATTGTGCGCGCCCCATGCCGAAGATCTCGAAGAAACTCACACCGGCCGTGCCGCTTTGGCGAAGGGTGATCGTCGGCACAACTGATCGGACGCCGGCGATGTCTCCCACCATCGCCACGCCGCCGGCGCGCGACAAGCGAACGCCGGCACGTACCGATTCGGCAATGTCTTCATCAGACCGCGCCCGACCAGTTCGCACGGCGTCCACCCATGTGGTGAAATCACCATCAAATGGCCGCGGGCCGAGGTGCGTCAGGTCAAGATGGGTATGCGCGTTGGCAAGGGCCGGAACGATGATGGAGTTGGCATGATCTTCCACGATTGCGTCGGCAACGGGGCCGATCGATTGCGGAGTTCCCGCGGCGACGATCCGATCGACCTCCACAAGTACTGCTCCGGGAGCGGCTTGCACGCCGGCGGCGTCGGCGATGGCTGCGGCCCGCAGTAATCGTCGCGGTTGAACGGAACGGGGATTCATGCGATTGGCGAGCGGCTGCCGAAGCGGAGAAAAGCGGGGTTGGTTGTGAGTTGTCCACGCGCCATGCATTGGCCGCGCACGTCGGCGGACGGTCGGTACACTACGCGCCACGCTGGGAAACGAAAAACTGACTGACTCACAACGGATTGCGCACGCCCTAGAGGGATCTACACCATGTCTTTGAAACCAAAGCTGAACGCCCGCAACCTTTCCATCACCCTCACGCTCTCCGCGCTGCCGCTGTTTGCCGGCGGCTGCGTGCAGCAGGAGAAGTACGATCAACTGCTGATGTCCAACCGCTCACTGCAGGAGCAGGTGGTGACGCTTGAGGACGAACGCGATGCCGCCAAGGCCAACCTGGACACGATGCGCGGCCAGTTGACGCAGGCGACCGGTGAACTTGAAGGTCTGCGCAAGAAGTACAACCTCAGCGAAGAGGAAATGCAGAAGCTCGCGCTCAGTTACGACGAGCTGATGAGGCAGGTCAGCGGCATGGATTTCGGCCCGCTTCCCGATGACATGTCCAAAGCCCTGGCCGACCTCGCCGCCCAGTACCCCAACATGCTTTCATTCGACGCGAAGCGCGGCATGCTGCGTTTCGCCAGCGACTTCACCTTCGGACTCGGCTCGGCTGATCTGACAGCCGGCGCGACCAGCACGATCTCGCAACTGGCGAAGATTCTGGATACGTCAACGGCCATGGGCTTCGAATGCCGCATCGTCGGCCACACCGACAATGTGCCCATCAGCAACGCCACCACGAAGGCCAAGCACCCAACCAACTGGCACCTTTCTGCTCACCGCGCCATCGCGGTTGGCCAGGCGCTGATCTCCTCGGGCATCAACCCGCAACGCGTGCAGGTGGCCGGTTACGGCGAGTACCGACCAGTCGTCGCCAATGCCGGAAAGGGCGGAACAGCGCAGAATCGCCGCGTGGAGATCTTCCTGGTCCCCATGCCCGACAGCATGACGCCGACTGACGCCCCGGCTGCCGCCAGCGTCACGCCGCGTGGCAGCGACGAGCCGATGAAGTAAGCCGTCTTGAAATCCTCTTGTGCGAGATGCTTCGCATGAGAGAAACGACCCTGCAACCAATCGCCGCCTGCTCAACAGGCGGCGATTGTCTTTTCGAACTCTGTGCGATCTGCCGAACCGTTTGTGCGACTGCTTCGGGGATGCCGGCTACCGATACGCGCGCCTCAGCATTCTGCAAGCCTACGATCTTTCGCGCGTCTGGTGACAAAGATGCGGATGTTCAACATGCGATCAATCCGAAATCAAGTCGTCAGCATCGTGCTCGCACTGTCGTTTCCGGCGCAGAGCGTGCTGGCGATGTCGATGCTGCCGGAAGTGCGGACGGAATCGGCGAAACTGGCCGAGGCAGGAACAGATCGGCAAGCCGCGCATCGAGTTGTTGGAACAGGGTTCGCGCCGGTGATGCTCTTGCCGATTTCCAGCGTTTCGTCGGCGATCATTGAGCAGCAGCGCTGGTCCATCGCCGGCCAGTTGCAGAATCTGGGTTTTGAAGCACAGGCCGCCGCGACCATGGCGGGAGAACTCAACGCCACGGACCTGCAGGTGCTGCTGGCCAATCCGAAGATGATGCAGCGGGCCGGCGAACTCGATGCCGGCCTTGAGGCGATCTTCTGGGTCGCGCTGATCGTCGGCGCGCTGGTCCTGCTCATCGTCCTTTCCGACAGCAGCACCGTCGTGGTGAGTTCGACCTGAAGTGCGCCGCTTCGCCGGACCCATTCTCGCGGCGTTGATCATGTGCGCGGGCTGCACGCCGCTGAACCGGTCGGTGGATGAGGCGCAGCTTCAGCGGACGGGGAAGTACGAACTGATTGAAGGGATCGATGCCCCCGAGGTGCGCGGCATGAACGGCTGCGGCGCGCAGGCGCTCGCGGCGGCGCTGGCGCACGAGGATCCGCAATTGTCCGCGTCCGAACTTGCTGCGCAATTGCCCTGGAAGAACGTCGGCGCGACGCCGATCGATCTGCTCCTGGAAGCGCGGCGGCGCGGTTTCAACGCCACCATCGAACGCGGTTCGATTGAGCGATTGTCAGAGACCGTGCAGGCGCGGGATGCGGCCCTAGTGATGTTCGATGGCGGACCGAAGGTCCGATCGCTTTTCTCCTGGTTTGGATTGCCGCCGAGGGTCATGCACTGGAGCATGGTCAGCGGCATGGCGATGGACGGTTCGCAGGTGTTGCTGGCGGCTCCGGGCGGGCGACATTACATCGCCAAGCGGAAGGATTTCCTGACGCGCTGGGAGAAATCGGATTGCTGCATGATCGTCGTCACATGCCGTAACGTCGTTCAGGCGATCGAATCGGCCCCGGCATCGCCGGCCTCTGCATCCGGATTTGCCGGAAATCGCACAACATCTGCAAATGAATGACGTGCCGACTGGCCTGGGGCCCGAAGCGCGTTATCTTTGATCCTGAACGCGAAACCGCGGCGACGCTGTCGGTTCGCGCGAATCACGCCAGATCTGCGAGGAAATGAAGAAGATGAAGCCTGCGATGACAGTCCGTCGATTTTCGGTGTGCGGCG
>CAZCGB010000444.1:0-3312 GCA_964498045.1 uncultured Isosphaeraceae bacterium | reverse complement strand
CGGCTGAATCCGGAATCGTGTCGTATCACACGCACGACATCCGCGACTGGGCCGACAACAAGCACCGCAAGGTCGATGATCGGCCTTTCGGCGGCGGCCCCGGAATGGTCATGATGTGTCAGCCGCTCTACGACGCGGTCGTGGCGGTTGAGAAGTTTGACGAATCAAGCCCGGCCACTCGAGTTCTGCTCAGTCCACAAGGCCTGCCTCTGGACCAACGCAGGATCGAGTCGCTGGCGCAACAACGGCGATTGCTCCTGATCGCCGGACATTACGAAGGGGTGGACGAGCGCGTGATCGAGGAATTGCAGCCGCTTGAGATTTCCGTCGGCGACTACGTCGTCTCCGGCGGCGAGATTCCCGCGATGCTCCTGATCGACGCGGTCGTGAGACTGCTTCCCGGCGCGCTCGGTCACGAAGATTCGGCGGCGCAGGATTCCTTCAGCACGCGCGACGCCGACGACCGCCCATTGCTCGATTGCCCCCACTACACTCGCCCGCGCGAATGGCGCGGCCGAGAAGTTCCTGAAACGCTCCTGTCCGGCGACCACAAGTCGATCGAACAGTGGCGGATGAATGAGATGCTCAAGAGGACGCGCATGCGGCGTCCGGATCTGCTCTGATGGTCGGCCAGCTTCGTTCACCAGCGAGTTACACCCATGAATCCCACTCAAATCGTCGAAGACATTGTCGCCAAGCAGCTGAAGTCCAAGAAGGACATTCCGGATTTCTCCATCGGCGACACGGTGAACGTGCATGTGCGCATCATTGAGGGCGACAAGGAGCGCGTGCAGGTCTACCAGGGCGTGCTCATTGCGCGCAAGGGCCGCGGCGTCAATGAGACGATCACGGTTCGCCGCATCGTCGCCAATGAAGGCGTGGAACGCGTGTTCCCACTGCACTCGCCCCGCATCTCGCAACTGGAAGTGGTGCGCCGCGGCGACGCCCGACGCGCGAAGCTCTTTTACCTTCGGGATCGCATGGGCAAGAGCCGCCGCCTGCGCGACCAGCGTCGCGGCCTGAAGAACGTCAGTGACGTTGTGCCCGGCAGCGAGTCGTCCGAGCCTGCGAACGCTGCCGCCGCCGAAGCGTCAGCCAAAGGCTGATCATATTGTCGGACCAGAGGTCTGCACCTCCACATACTCCACAAAATGAACCAAGCCCCGGATTCGTTACGGGGCTTGTGGGTTTTTGCTCGACCAGAGCTTTCTCACTCTTGCCCAGGCAGCCGCTCCACGGCGGTGATCGCCGCCATCACGTCGGCGCAGATCGGAAACACACGATCGAGCTGCGTCATGCGGAACAGGTACTGCACGCTGTTGGCGGTGTTGGCGAGGGCGATCTTGCCACCGCCGTTCTTGGCCATGCGGTTGAGCGCCTCGACAAGGCAGCCCAGGCATGCCGAATCCATGAACTGCACGTTCTGGATGTCGAGCACAAAGTGCCGCGCTCCGGATTCGGTCAGTTCATCCAGCAGGTCGGAGAGCATCTCCACGCCCTTCTCCTGCGTGAGTTCAGTCACGGTGAGCGTGGCCACGGCGGTCTGGCCCATCTGCTCGACCTCTGCGATGCGATTGCGCCTGCGAGCGACCGCTGTCGCCGCCTGGGCCTGAGTCGCCGCCGCCTGCTCGGCCGCTTCACCATGCTTGGAAAAAGGGTTCCACATGATCATCGCTCCATTCCATCCACCCGGATGAACTGGACGTGTGTGATGAACCGACCGCCTGCCAAGCGCGACATCGCATTCTCTGCAACATCGCCTGCCACCATGATCGTCGCACGAACCCCGCTCCATCATGAGAAGATTGGTTTCACCTCGAGACAGGCGTGAACATCGGCTGCGTGCGCGGCCGAGGGAGAGCATTCGCCGCAGACGATTTATCCTGCCTGTGAGCGATAGGTCGTCGGGACGTTCTGCGCCATCTGGGCGGCGAAAGTGCTTTCAAATCGCTTCGGGCGCGCCTTGAGGCGCGCCGGTTGGGAAGGATCGACAGGTGCCGGAGCAGGATGGGCGATAGCCGGGTTGCCGCCTATGAGCGCCGAGCCGCCGATCATAGTGTTGGCACGATTCTCAGCTGGCGAAATGGACGTGGCCAATCGCGTGTTGATGGGCGCGGATCCAATTGAAATCGACGGTGGCGCTGCGAACGCACTGCTCTGCTCGCGCGACAGCCCGACGTTTCCCAAGGCGCTCGCGCCCGGAGCAGCGACGCGGCGAGAACGGGCGGTATCGATCGACCGCTCCATCGCCTGGAGAATGTGACGAACTCGCGACGCGGCTGATTTCTGCATGTCCATGCGCAGGAACTCCTCTGACGGCATGGCACGAAGTATCGGCCGAGAATACCGCTCGCTTTGCTTCCTTCTGCGCATTCGGCGACAAAGTCATCACAGACTCCGCGCATAACCGCAATCGGACGTGCAATTCCGCCTCGGCCTACGGCCTCAGAGCCAGTTACTTCTCCTCCCCATCCTCGCTGCGCCGCTTTGCCGCATCTGAAACCGTGTCGTAAATGCTGGCGAGCAATCCCACCATGGGGAACTTGCCTTTCAGGGGCGACGGCCCAAGACGGCGCAGCAGCGCATGCCGAACCTGCTCGCGCGACATCGGAAGCGTCGTGTCGTCCGATTCGTTTGAGCCTCGCCAGAAGTCCTCGACTAACGATTCAATGGGCGGCGCGATGAACTGCGAGAGCGGCACATGAGCCTCACCATGCGCCGAGGCCACCCCATGCGTGTGCAACGTGCGAGCTTGCCGCAACCGCTCAATGAGGCGATTGGATGGCAATCCAAGAAGCGTGAAAATCAGCAACGGCGATTCAGAGAGGTGGTCGGCAAACATCTGCGCGACCGCGGAGATGTGTTTGCATGCTGACACGGGGCCTGTCGCCGCCTCACCCGCCGCGCACGTGCATGACGCCTTCAGCACGCTCGGCGAAGGCAGGAGCGCGGCCTGTTGCGTCGAGAAGATTTCGTCCAGCCCGGGCGGCAACTCGTCTGCCAGCAGCTTCGCCACGTGAATCGCTTCTGCCGCCATGACGTCGATGATCGCCTGCCATTGGGTTTCACTGAACGCCGGAAATTGCACGCGGGCGATGTATGGTCGCGGCGCCGAACCTTGCACCGTCGCATCGATTTCGCCTGCAAGCGTGTGCATGGTGACGATCTGCCCGGAACGCGCGTATTCCAGGCCCTGCTGCAAAACCTCAGGCGCAATGAGCGCTTCGATGGTCTGCATCCATCGCTGTGCCAACGGGTTCCGCGCGACTGGACCATCCTTCGAAGCCAGTTTCAATCCATTCTTGACCCGGC
>CAZCGB010000443.1:0-3317 GCA_964498045.1 uncultured Isosphaeraceae bacterium | reverse complement strand
ACGCTGGCGCGCGTGTACGCGCGGCAGATGGCCATGAGCAGCGCGGGCCCGATGCCGTGAGCGATCAGATCGGCGATCGCCAGCGCGACGCGGCCATCGTGCAGTTGAATCCAGTCGTAGTAATCGCCGCCGGTCTTGTCAGCCGGGCGATTCCAGCCCGCCAACTCGTATCCGGCGATTTCAATTGCTGACTTCGGCAACAGTCCTTGCTGCACGGTGCGGGCGATATCGAGCTCGCGCTGCACCTTGTTGTGCTCAATGGTCAGCAGTTCAGACTGTTTGCGAAGCCGCAGGTCATGCCCGACGCACACAATGGACTCGGCCTCGCCGCCGCGTCCCTTGAGCAGCGCAGCGGAGAACATCATTGGAATCGGCTCGCCGTCGCGATTGGTCCAGTTGACCTCGATATTGCCGATGGAACGCTGGGCCAGTAGTGTCTTCAGCCATGGTTTCGAATCGCCCGAGGCGTCATCGGCGATCATCGATCCGATGATCAGACTGAGCGGCTGCCCGATGAGATCGCGCACGTCAAATCCAAGCACCTGTGCCGCCGCGAGATTGGCGGCGGTGATGCGCTGGCCGTGGCCGTCATCGTCTCCCACCGTCGCGACGATCAGCGGATCGAGCATCGATTCGATGATGGCTTCGACGTGGTCCTTGGAGACGGTGGTCGCCTGCAATCGCGCCGCCATGCTGTTGATTTCGCCGGCCAGATCGCCGATCTCATCGCCGCCGACCACATCAATGCGGGCGGACAGATCGCCTTCGCCGAGCGATCGCGCATGGGCCGAGAGTTTCCGCAGAGGTGCGACGACAAATCCCGAAAGTCCCCAGGCCAATGCCGAGAGCCCCGCAACAGCCACGGCGCCGAGCAGCATCGAATCGCGTCGCATCCGCGAGATGCCAGCGAACGCCTCATCGCAGTGAATCTTGGCAATGATCCCCCAGCGCGAGCCCGAAGTGATGTCAAAGGGCCCAAAACTGATGACCGCCGGCACGCCGTGATAGCACGGCATGATCTGTGTTCCGCTCTCGCCCGCGAGCGCCTTGCGTGCCGCTTCCGATTGCACCTTGTGCAGCAGGATGCCGGTGCCGACGCGATCGATCTCCTCGACGGTCTTCGAATCAATGCCGCTCGATCTCAGCAACCGGAGGTACGACTTCTGATTCTCCTGTTCCGTTCGCGTCTCGCTGCGCAAAGTCTGATCGGGTCCGACGACATACACCTCGCCGGTTTCACCCAGGCCTTCCTCCCGCCAGCGACCGCTGCCGGAGACAATGGCGTTGATCTCATCGATGGAGATTTCCGCTGCGATCACGCCGATTTTCTGCTCTCCCTGAAACACCGCGCATGCGAGAAACGCCGCGGGCGCCATGTCGTTGGGCGGGTAGAACCGGAACGGCTCGATCCAGCATCCGCCCGGCCCGGCATCGGTCGCCGTTCGAAACGCATACGCCAGCGATGTCTCTTTCAGCGGGCCGGTCAACAGATTGGTGCCCAGGTCCTGGCGATTCTGCACCGAGTACACCACGCGGCCGTCGGGCTCGATCAGCAGAATGTCGTTGAATCCGAATTTTTCGAAGTACGACGTCAGCAGCGGATACACCTGCGCGTGCGCCCGGCTGTACGCACTGCCATCGGCGGACACGGCAAAATGCCGACGATCGGTCGGACGCGGATTGCGCGCGACGTACAACACCTGCGCCATCGCGCCGGGAATGTTGGTCGGCACCATCTGCTCGGGCGAGAGCTCGCCATCCTTGCCGGTCGGCTTGAACCCGGGTGTGAGCGTGGCGACGATTTCCGCCGCCAACGCGGATTGATCGACTGCTCCCTTCCACTCGCTCGGCAACGATTCGATCGCACGCCCGAGTTCGACGATGCCTTCGGCGATGCCCGGACAATCCGTCAGCACCGAAAGTTCCGTTCGCACATCCTTGAAGTAGGTGTGCAGCGCGTGGGCCTTCGCTTCGCGCAGAAACTCCATGCGATCGAACGTCGCCTCGCGAAGATAGCCCTCAGCCACGCGATTGAGCACGAACCCCGTGGCACCAATGCACGCCAGGCCGGCTCCGAGAAACGCAATGACCGCTTTCGCGCGGAATCTCATGGCGAAAGTCTACTGGCGACGAACGGAATGAACCACAGATCGACGCGATTCAGGGAATGTACGAGTAGCGAAGTTGCCGACCGCGACGATTCTTGGACAGTTCGTCGAACTCGAATACCGCCTGATCGAAGGCCTTGGGAGCGCGATCCCCGAAGACTTGTCTCAACTCAAGAATCGCCCTCTCCGATTGCTCTTTTCTGCGATTCTGAAGCTTGTCGAGGTCGGTCTTGTAGGCATCGAACTCGACCGCATTCTCGTTGCCGGTTGACGAGAGTTGATCGACCCAGCGGTCCACCCGATTCTTCATGGCGAGCGTGAGCGATTCGGAGGTGGTGGTCCAATCGGCGACGATGCGTTCATAGTCGTCGCGTCGTTTGGCCGGCACGTAATTCGAAATCGTTTCGAAAAACACTTTTGCATCAAACGGGTTGGGCCACACTTCAGGGTAAGCCCTTTCTCGAAAGGCGTCCTTCAAGCGCCCAGCATCCGCTGATTCAAGTTGATCGGCCAGCAGGCCCACATACGTATTGTTCAGGTCGCGCATTCGTTTCTCAGCCGCGTGAACGCTCCGTTTGAGCCTGCGCATCTCTTGCTGTCTTGAGGCTTGCTCATCCGCACTTCCACCACTGGAGTTCAATGCCACGAGAACTGGCGTCCGCTCCATCGACTCCAATCGCCCTTCAAAGCGCTTTCGAGCGAGCTGGTTCATCGCTTGTTCATAATTCCCCATCATGAACTCCAGCGCTGCTGGGTCCGTCATCTGCAACGGACGAGAGGCATCAAGATCGTTCCACAAGTCGGCGAGGTCGATTTCCGCCGCAAACAGCCAGTAGGGAAACACCATCCATCGCTGTCTCTGGCGAAATGACCGAAGTTGTGCACTCTTCAACCGTTGATCTTCGGAAAGCGCCGTGTCGAGTTGGGCGAATAGCCCTTCCTCGATTTTCGTCAACTCTTCAATGAAGCCGTGACATTCGCTGACGAACGCAGCGTTCTGCTGCGCGACATCCGGGTCACTGGTGATCAGATTGCGCCTTTCGCCCAAGGCGAACGATTGCTCACGCAATTTTTCCAAGCGTCGTGATCGAAACTCCGCGTCTTGCGCCGCGAGTGACGTCAGAAGGCCATGACAAAACACCTCTTGAGCGTCGCTCAATTGCAGCACGGTGTGCACACGATGCTCGAATGCCGAGTCGATGGGCGCAC
>CAZCGB010000442.1:0-3334 GCA_964498045.1 uncultured Isosphaeraceae bacterium | reverse complement strand
GACGCTGCTGGCATCCACACGCTTCACAACCACTTCGGCCGTTGATTCCTATCGCATCGGGCTGACCCTTGTCCAAGAGACATCGACGATTGGCGACATCAACGGCGACGGCCACGTCAACGTCGCCGACCTTCTGGCGGTGATCAGCGGATGGGGCAGCTGCCCGGTCGCCCCCGCGACATGCCCGGCCGACGTCAATCACGACGGTGCAGTGAACACGGCCGACCTGCTGCTTGTGATCGCACATTGGGGCTGAATGCTCCCGTGAGAATGCGGCCTGTGCTGAAACAGCACAGGCCGCTTTTTTTTGCCCTGAATTCTCACAAGAAATGCGCAGCGACGAAGTACATTGGGCGTATCGAAGTGTGTTGGGGCCAGGATCGCCCCGCTTCCCACCCGTCCCTTCCCCGCTGGTTGGAGCGCCCCCATGTTGACCCGAACGACACACACACACACACTTTTTCAGCATTTCGCAGCCGCACATCGTGGTTCCTGAGCATCGCCGCCATGTGCATCACCACCAGGACATCGTTGGCGGTTGACCCCGGGTTTCCGCGCTTCCGCGTGACCGATCTTCGCGCCGTCGGCGGCATGAGCGCGCTCAACGAGGGCACCATGGGCATCAACAACAAGGGACAGGTGGTCTACGGCTACAAGTCCGGCGGCACGATCCACGCGTGGCTCTGGCTGCCCGAAACCGAATACGGCTTCACCGGCGGCGCGGTCTACACCATCGATTCCTCCGGCAACAACTCCATCGCCCGCGACATCAACGAAGACGGTTTGATTGCCGGTTACAGCGCCAGCGGTCAATACGCCACCATCTGGACGCCGGCTTCGGGATCATTTGGCAGCCCGACCCTGTTCGCCACCGCGGGCAGCGAGGCCTACGCGCTCGACAACGAAAGCCCGCCGCATGTGGCCGGCTGCCGGACACTGAACGAGACTTGCGGCAGCCCGGCGAGCGCCTTGACCGAAGCGTTCAACTGGAAGCCCGGCGACAGCGTGACCAGCCTCCCGCCGACCTCGTCGCCGTTCGACGGCGACCGCAGCATCGCCTACGACATCATCCGCACCGGCAGCGATTACATCGTCGGGCTTTCGGAAACCTGCACGCGGTTGGAGTCTTGCTCGTTCATCCGGTACGGCACAGGCTGGACGCCCACGCCGACGGCGAACAACCTCGACGTCGGTTCCATCCGCAGCGGTTCGTACGCGCTGTATTCGTATCCGTACGGCATCAACAATGCCGGCAACGTGGCGGGCTGGGTGTCGTTCCAGGAATCAAGTTCGCCGGTCGTGTGCAAGCCCACCGCCGCGTTTTGGCCAAGCATCACCAACACCTCGCCGGTCGATCTTTCAGCCGCGATCGTGTATCCGAATACAAATCATCTAAGCAGGGCGCTCGCCATCAACAGCCTCACCAATCAACAAGTGGTGGGCTATGACGTTGACCGTGACGATGCGCTTCTGTGGGAACATGGCTCGACATGGTCATGCGTCGAACTGAACGACTCCACCAGCCACGTGATCGCCGAATGTAGTGATGACGAGTGGCACATCACGGAGGCTCACGACATCAACGACAACGGCTGGATTGTCGCGTTGGGTGATCGTGCCAGTGATGGCAGACATTCGCTGTTGCTTACGCCGGTTGGCTGTCCCTGGGACGTGAACGAGGATGAAGTCGTTGATGAATACGACATAGCGGCAATCGTTGCCGCTGCAGGCGACTGCGTACCAGCAGTGATTTGTCGTGCGGATATCGATTTCGACTGTGACGTCGATCGCGATGATGGCATCCTGCTGCTGGAATACCTCGGGGAATGTTCAGAAGACCCGTGTCCATGCGAGGTCGGCGAATCGTTCGCCATGACACTAGGCGGGGGACTGTCGCCTGAACGATTCAACGCTGCGATCGCGGAATTGCCCGAAGAGGTGAGCGCAACGCTCATCGCCGAGGCTTGGGTGGACTTCCTGACCGTCTACTCTGCCACGTCTTCGAATTGAGAATCGAACGAAGGGAGATATCACCATGCGATGCTTCATAGTCGCCGGCACGTTTCTACTTGCGCTCAATGCAGTCACTGCCCGGGCTGAAGTGACCGTGTACACCAGCAAGCCGGACTGGCAGGCTGCCGCATTGTCGTCAACGTTCATCGGATTCACCGGGTTTGCGACCGACACCATAATCACGAACCAATATGCAGATTTCGGAGTTCATTTCACAGACGGCAACGACTTCATTGGCAACGGCCCGGGATGGTCTGACGGTTCCGGATTGTATAGCACGGATTTTGTTTCACCGTATGGCGGTAGGATTCATCTTGCTTTCGACGCCGATCTGAATGCTGTGGCATTCGATTTTCATGGATCGATTCTTGTAGAGTTTTATCGCCATGGGCAGTTGATTCACGCTTCAGCAATGTACAGCGCTGCGTTCACGCCTTTTGTTGGATTCTTCGTGTCTGACGCATTTGATGCTGCCATCGTCTATGACGGCGATGATGAGGTCGTCGCGATAGACAATCTCTACTTCGGCCCGGCCGTTCCCGCGCCTGCCACGATCGCGTTGCTGGCCATTGCTGGATTGACCAGCCGGCGGCGACAGAGTTCGACTGGCGGGTGAACGTCAGCGATCTGCTGCTGGTCATCACCAACTGGAGTTGATCCGCCTGACCCATCGCGAAGCAAGCCGAATGCAGCAACTGCATTCGGCTCGCTTTCTTCGCGAATAACCGCATCCTGCATCGCATCGACAGACAGGGCCGATTCCCGGGTATTCGACGGCTTTCGCGCGGGCTCTACTTCGAGCAGGCACATCACGAAACAGGAGTTCCCGCATGACCGTCGTCCGCACGCACGCCGCCTTCGCCTCGCTGTTCACACTCGCGATCAGCGCCGCCGCCATCGCGCAGACTGCGCCGCAGTATTCCTGGCGCTACTACCGGCCATCCAACACCGGCATTCAGGGCGACTACAACGAAGCGATCTGGATCGGACCCGACGGCAACCCGTGGATCGGCGGCTATGACCCGTCGTTCGAGGAAGGCGGCATCGCCAAGTTCGTCCAAGCCGAGAATCGCTGGATCAACATTTCGAACGTCGATTACCCGGTCATCGGACATCCCGACAACACCGGCACGACGCGGGTGCGCGACATCACACCCGATTCGCAGGGCAACCTGTGGATGGGAACCGGCCGCGGTCTGCTCAGGTTCAACCCGAGCATCGGACCCTCATCGCTGACGCGCTTCGGGGCAGACAACTCACCCTGGCCAGGCGGCTGGGTCACGAATGTCGAATGCGCGCCCGACGGCACGATCTGGTGCAG
>CAZCGB010000441.1:0-3338 GCA_964498045.1 uncultured Isosphaeraceae bacterium | reverse complement strand
CCACCAACGTCATCGTCAAGAACAATCAGACGATCGTGCTTTCCGGAATTCTCACCGACACCGAATCGTCGATCACGCGCGGCATCCCGCTGCTGCAGGACATTCCTTGGATCGGCGAGTTGTTCAAGTCGCGAGAGACCGCTAAGAAGACCACCGAACTCATCGCGTTCATCACTCCGACGGTCGTCGACAATCCTGATGAAAACGACGTGAACTACAACGACTCGGCCCGCGATCGCCTCCGCAGCCTGGCGTTGCCGCTGAACGAGCAGGCCAAGCATCAGAAGGCGATTCGCGACCGCATCCTTGCGCCGGGCGGAGCCGACGAACCCATCCTTCCGACCGCTGCGACCGAACTTGACCGCATTCGCGAAGAGGCAGCTGCGGAAGAGCGCATGAAGGAATTCGATCGGTTGGCCAAGGAAGCCGAAGCGCAAGGCAAAGCCCAGGGCAAGAAGCAGGCGGAAGAAGCGGCCAAAGAGCTGATGCCGCCGACGACCGCCCCAAGTGAGGAACCGAAGTCGCCGTGATGAACCTGTTGCGTCAAGCCATGTGGCACAACACGGGCCTGATCGCACTTGCTGCGTGCGCACTTTCACTCCCAGGCTGCACGACGGAAACCAAGACCACGTCATCCGGTGTGCCGACCACGCCAAGCCCGCGCGGCACGCCGCATCCGGTCACGGTCGGTCCCAACGGCAAGTTGCTCGATCCAATCGACAATCCCACCGGGTATACGTTCTCGCTCGATCTGCGTGCCGAGCACCTGCCGCTTGGGTCCGTTCCGTTCGATGGTTTCACGCTCCCGCTGGTCAGTCCCGATGGCCGGTTCGTGGCGACTCAGACGAATACGCCGCCCGAGTGGCCCACGCTTCTCGCCGAGCATGGGGCGGTCCCCCCCGTAACAACCACAATTGAGATCTACGCGCTGGACTCTGGTCCATCGGCTTCGGCCGAGCCTCGCCAGCAGCCGCAGCTGGCTGCAACGATGAATGTTCCTGCTGTGCTCGGGCGTGGCTGCGACAGCGATGGATTCCTGATCGAAGCTCCCCAAGTCGATGGCTCGAGGTGGATCGGGAAAGCTTCGTGGGAAACGGGCGATGTGCAATGGCTGGTGCAGGATGTGAACGTAAACGCCTTCGCGGCTCTCGCGCCCGATGGACGCCTGGCATGGAGTCAGCGCACAATCGATGCGCCGCATTTCGATCTCGCTGTGCGCGACAGCACCGGCGCGACGTGGGTCGTTCCCAACGGCGGCGGCGACTGGCTGATGCCGGTCTGGCCGACGTTTGGCGATGGACTGTACGCCGTGCATCGACAAGACAAACACCTGCGCCTGTGTTTCGGGCAGGCGACGGGCCAGGGCGTTTTCTCCGCGACGTTGCGCGACTTCACGTTGATCGGAGAGTCTGACAAGTACGCCGCGTATCAGGCCTTCATCAGCCAGGGCTCACTCGATGGAATGACTTCCGGGAGCCAGCCTTCGGTACTGGTGCTGCATCCGGGTCTCGGCCGCATGATCATCTGGAAGCCGCTTGCGGCAAAGACCGCGGCGGCGACGCTGCTCAACGCCCGGTCGCTGGTCGCGCTGCAGCAGACCTCCGACAGCGTGCTGATCTGCACGCGAGCTGAGTTGCTGCTGCAAAGCCTGAAGAAGGGCGACGCGAACATCGTGCTGAACCAGGGCCTGTGGATTCCACGGCGCACACCGCGCGGCAATCTGCCGTTCGTGCTGCTCTCGCCCGGCGAAGGCCGGGTGTTCATCGAGGGCATGGGTCTGGTTCGGCCCGAAACCGTCTCGCCATCACAACAACTCGAATCGAAGACGCATTCGTGAGACGGGAATCGCACGGATGGGAACCACCGTTGCATCCGGGGGATGGCCGATTGGTTGAACAGCGGTTCTGCTATTCTCTGCAACCGTTGCGGGAACAGCCGCATCGCATTCAACATCGCGCCCGACAGGCTGACGACTCATGAGCAACGGCCAGCAACCCACCTCCAACAGCCGCACGCTTCTCGGACACCCGACGGGGCTGTTCACGCTTTTCTTCGCCGAGATGTGGGAGCGCTTCTCTTATTACGGCATGCGCGCGCTGCTGCTGTTCTACATGATCAAGGGATTTCTCGGGTACGGCGATTCCGAGGCGTACGCGGTCTACGGCGCGTACACGGCGCTGGTGTACATGACGCCGTTCTTCGGCGGCATGATCGCCGACCGGCTCATCGGCGCCCGCCGCGCCGTGGTCCTCGGCGGGCTGCTAATGGCGGCCGGCCACCTGCTGATGACGGTGCAGAACGAGACCGGCTTCTTCACTGCGCTGGCGCTGCTCATCGCCGGCAACGGATTCTTCAAGCCCAACATCTCCACGATCGTCGGTTCGCTGTATCCCCAGGGCAGCCCCAAGCGTGATGGCGGCTTCACCATCTTCTACATGGGCATTAACCTGGGCGCAGCGATGTCGCCGCTGCTGTGCGGGTACATCGGCGAAACGTATGGTTGGCACTACGGCTTCGGGCTGGCGACCATCGGCATGCTCACGGGCATCGCAGTGTTCGTCGCACCGATCCTGTTGACGCAGGCGCTGATCGCGGCCGGGGCGCTCGCGGCCGCCATCGGTCTGATTTATTACAAGCCCGACAACATGTACTCGTTTTCGATCAACATCTTCGTCGCCGTGTCGCTGCTTGCCGCCGGCGTCGTCGCGCTCATCGCGCTGCAGCGCGGCGGACTTCCCGCCGACGCCGGCGCTGCGCCAAGTCGCGAGCGGCTGCGCAAGCCGGTCTTCGGCATTCCCACGGAATTCGCCGTGTACCTGGGCACGCTCATCGCCATTCCCATTCTCGCGCTGTTCGTCTGCGGCTTCGCGCCGCTGAACAAGGGTTTGACGCTGACGATCATCCCCGAATCGGTGGTGTCGGAGATGGCGGCCAAGGGCGGCGTGTACGAGGTGCTTTCGGTCATGCTCAACGAGACGAGCAAGCCGGCCGGGCTGATCCTGTTCCTCTCGGGCGTCGTCGCGCTGGCCTACTTGGGCATGGCCACGATGAAGCTTGACCGCATCCCGCGGCAGCGCATGTACGTCGTGTTCATCCTGACGTTCTTCTCGCTGCTGTTCTGGGCCTTCTTTGAGCAGGCTGGAAGCTCCGTCAACAACTTCACCGACCGCAACATTGATCGCGTGGTAGGCCAGCAGCGGACGATCGCCGCGGACGAGGTCGGCAAGGTCATCACCATCCAGCCGACGCAGGCGCAGCTGGGATACACCAACGGCGGCGAAATGTTCGTCATCGGCACGCTCGACACGCTGCGCGAAACCAACAAGGAGACGCCCGCG
>CAZCGB010000440.1:0-3351 GCA_964498045.1 uncultured Isosphaeraceae bacterium | reverse complement strand
ATGAAATACTCGAGCTCCATCTGCTCGAACTCGCGCGAGCGGAAGGTGAAGTTGCGCGGGGTTACCTCGTTGCGGAACGCCTTGCCCTGCTGCGCGATGCCGAAAGGCACCTTCACGCGCGAGGTGTCCACGACGTTCCAGAAGTTGACGAAGATGCCTTGCGCGGTTTCGGGGCGGAGGTACACCTTGCTCGATTCATCCTTAATTGCGCCGGCGTGGCTGTCGAACATCAGATTGAACTGGCGCGGTTCGGTCAGTGAGCCAACTTTCTCAGCGTCGGGGCCGAGCACTCGGCCCCAAATCGACTGTGGAATCGCCGCCAGAGGCTCAATCTTGGGTTTGGCGCCGAACGCCTTCTCCGCCTTCTTCAATTGCTTTGACTCACTTGGATGATCGGTCATGAACGCGAAGAACGGCTTATCTGATTGCGGATCGGGATTGCAATACACAAGCAAGTGGTCATACCGATAGCGCGATTTGGTTTCGCGACAATCCACCATCGGATCGTTGAACCCGCCGACGTGCCCGCTCGCCTCCCACACCTTGGGGTTCATGATGATCGTCGTGTCGAGCCCGACAATGTCCATCGGCTTGCCGTCCGGCCCGGTCATCTCGCTCTGCACGATGTCGTGCCACCACGCCGCCTTGAGGTTGCGTTTGAGGTCGGTTCCCAGCGGGCCGTAATCCCAGAAGCCGTTGATGCCGCCGTAGATCTCCGACGACTGGAAGATGAACCCGCGGCGACGGCACAGGGCGACGATTTCATCCATTGACTTGGTCGTCGGGGCGGCTGCGGATGCTGCAGGGGCGATGGGGGCGTTGTCAGACATGCGTGGGTGATTCCATTCCGTTCGCGTATCAGCGGCAGACAAGAGCAATTCTGATCGTAGATCGGTCGATTGGGCCTCTCAACTGGCCGGATTGCACTCGATGCCCGAATGAGTTCCGTTTGAGTCAACTTGCGCGGTACACTGTTGTCGCCAGGAAGGACGACTCCATCGCCCGCCGGTCCGCGGCCATTGATTCTGCCGCACCGATGTCGCAGGACACGCAGTCGACGAAGGGGTCTGCCGTGAACAACTTTCCCGGCCCGACAACTCCAGCGAGCGAGACGCCACGGCGAAGCGGAATCTGGCGCAATCACCCCGCACTCTCGGCCGCGGTGATCTACGGCGTGATGGGCCTGCTGTGGATCACGCTCTCCGATCAAGTCGTGTCATGGATCGCCGCGCACGACGAGGCGCGCGTCACCGCCATCCAGACCTACAAGGGGTGGTTCTGGATCCTGCTGACCACGCTCATCATCTTCGCGCTGGTCGACGTCAGTGTGCGCGCGGCCCGGGCTGCGCAGGATGAACTGCACGCCACAGACGCCCGGTATCGGCTCATGATTGAAACCACCAACGAAGGCGTCTGGGTGGTCGACGACTCCGGGAGAATCGAGTACGCAAACGGCACGATCGCACGCATGCTCGGGCGAGGGATCGCTGACATGCTTGGCCAGGATTGCCGATCATTCGTCCGCGAAGGTGATCGGAGGCAGCTTGATCAGGCATTGGGCACGCGCACGGGCGACGCCCAGCGCTTTGACTGCGAGTTGGTTCGTTCTGACGGCGAGAGCACGTGGGCGATCCTCTCGGCTTCGCCGATCGCCGACGGCCATCGCGGCAGGCCGGGCACGCTGCTGATGTTGACCGACATCACCGCGCGCAAGCAGGCCGAGCGTGCCTTGGAGAGGAACCTGGAGATGCAGCGGTCGCTGCTGAACGAACTCGATCATCGCGTTCGCAACAACCTCAGCTCGCTCTCCTCGCTCATCGATCTTTCCCGGTCGGCCACCGGAAATGTGGACGAATTTGCCATGATGATGAGCGGCCGCGTGCAGGCGATGGCCAAAGCGCACGCACTGGCGGCACGCTCAGTTTCGACAGGACTGGATTTCGGGCGCATCCTCGCCGAGATGATCCCGCAGGTGGCGCGCTCGCGCGTGTCGATTGAGGGTCCGCGTGTTCCGATCTCCAACGGTCAGGTCGTGTCGCTGGCGATGCTGCTGCATGAACTGGCCTCGCGCAGCGTGCGGCAGGGCGCCTTGTCCAGCGTGAATGGCAAGGCGGTCGTCTCGTGGAAACTCGAGCCTGAACCGCACCCAAACACCACGCTGGCGGTCACGTGGGATGAATCCCCTGTGCGCGAAGAGCCGCTGATGCATGATCATGCCGACTCGCTGATCGCTGGTCTGGTGCAACGCGATCTGCGCGGCAGAGCGGCCTCGCGTCTGGAGGGCGATCATCGACTTCATGACCTGTGGTTGACGTTGCAGCGAGAGACAGAGAACTCAGAGCCTCCCCCGGCCAAGAGCGGACATGCGTAAGTCGAATTCGACCGCGAATTGCCTTGGAGCTCCCGCCATCGATGCGATTGATCACGCCGCTGACTCGGTCTTGATCACCGGACGTACTGTCGCCTCGCGGCGATTGAGGGCAAGCGTCGTCGCGAGTTCGATGGCCGCGTGCATTGACCCTTCGCTGGCGATGTTCCTGCCGGCGATGTCAAACGCTGTGCCGTGGTCGGGGCTGGTGCGGATGATCGGCAGGCCGACGGTCCAGTTGATCGCCTTGTCCCAGCCGAGGAGTTTGACGGGGATCAAGCCCTGGTCGTGATACATCGCGACGACGAGGTCATAGTCGCCCGCCGCGGCGCGGATGAAGATTGTGTCGCCGGGGAACGGGCCATGCACGTCAATGCCCGCGTCCTGCGCCACACGGATCGCCGGCTCGATCAGGCGCGACTCCTCATCGCCGAACTGGCCCTTCTCGCCGGCGTGGGGATTGAGCCCGCACACAGCGATGCGCGGCCGCTCGATCCCCAATTCGCGGCAGGCCTGGTTGCCCAGGTCGATGGGATCGAACACGCGGCCGATGGTGAGATTGTTGCGGATGTCGTTGAGCGCGATGTGCGTGGTCGCCAGCACGACGCGCAACCGCGGTGAGACGAACATCATCGCGTGCCTCCGCGATTTGCAGCGATACGCGAACAGTTCAGTGTGGCCGGGCCAGTTGAAGCCGGCCATGCTCCACGATTCCTTGCAGATCGGCCCGGTGACGACGGCGTCGAGATGCCGCGGATGATCGCTCGGCAGGAGCGCGTCGGTGATGGCTTCCTCCACAAAGGCCTTCGATGCCAGTCCACCGGGCTTCGACGCGGCGTGCGCGACGCGCAGGAAGCCGTCGAACTCATCAAAATCGAGCACGACGGTGTCATCATTGATCCGGCTGCCGGTGCGCTCTGAATCGTGCTGCACGCGGTACCAGAACGGATCGACCTCCTGCCGGTCGGCCGCATAGGTCAGAA
>CAZCGB010000439.1:0-3352 GCA_964498045.1 uncultured Isosphaeraceae bacterium | reverse complement strand
CGTTCTCTGATTGCAGCCACACGGTCATGCCCGGCGGCACGTGATTGGCGACGAGCGTCGGCATGCCGATGCCGAGGTTGACGTAGAAGCCGTCGCGCAGTTCGGCGGCGGCGCGCTTGGCGATCTGATCACGAGTCAAAGGCATGGGCGAAGTGTAGCGGGAATGAATCCTGGAATGATCATCGATGAAGGAATCGAAGGGCTCTGCCGCTTCAGCGGCACGAACGTGTCTTGGCTCGATCCCTCCAATTGGTCCTGAGCGTCGGATTTCCGAAAGCCGGCGAGGCGAAATCAGAACAAGCCGGTACATTCTCAACGACCGCGCCGCGGCAAGGTCGCCGCAGATGAACAGGAACTCCTCGATGCTTATGAACATTTTTCCACGCAGACTGATCATCTCCTGCCTGGTGTCGGTCGCCGCCGTGACGATGACCGCACTTGCGCAGGAGTCGGCATCCGCTCCGCCGACCTCCGCACCGGCCGGCACGCGGCCGCAGCCCACGATGCAGCAGCGGCTGGATCGGCTTTGCGAGCAACTTGAACAACAACGGCAGGATCTGCACATCCCCGGCTTCGCCCTTGCCATCGTGAAGAATGATCAGGTCATTCTCACCAAGGGATTCGGCGTCAGCGATGTCGAGAAGAACACGCCGGTCACGCCGGAGACGGTCTTCGCCATCGGTTCATCGTCCAAGGCGTTCACAGCCGCGCTCGTGGCGATGATGATCGATGAAGGCAAGATGAGTCTGGATGATCCGGTGCGCAAACACCTGCCGCAGTTTCATCTGTCAGACAAGGATGCCGATGCGCAGATGACCATCCGCGACCTGCTGTGCCATCGCTGCGGACTGGAGCGGACGGATCTGGTCTGGGCCAGCGGACAGGCTTCGCGCGATGAGATTCTCGCGGCCATCGCCACCGCTGAGCCAACCGCGAAGTTCCGCGAGAAGTTCCAATATCAAAACGTGATGTTCATGGCGGCGGGCATGGCGGCGGCGAACGCGGCGGGCCTGAACGGCGACTGGGACGCGATGGTCGCGCAGCGCATCTTCACGCCGCTGGGCATGAGCATCACCAACACCAGCATCAAGGAATCGCAGGCGAATCCGCACCTCTCACTTGGTTACCAGTGGGATGAGGACAAGAAGGAGTTCAAGCAATTGCCGATGCGCGACTTGCATCCGATCGCCCCTGCTGGCGCGATCAATTCCAATGTCGTGGACATGGCGCAATGGCTTCGCCTGCAACTGGGCAAGGGTGAGATCGACGGCAAGGTCCTGATCAAGCCCGAGCGGTTTGATGAGATGCGCCACAAGGAAATCGATGTCGCCGCGGGCGCGGGCATCGGATACGGCCTTGGCTGGATGCTGCATGACTGGCAGGGCAGGCACGTCGTCGAGCACGGCGGAAACATCGACGGATTCGGCGCCCAGGTGACGCTCGTGCCCGAGGAGAACCTCGGCTACGTGCTGCTGACCAACGTGACGGCGACGCCATTGCAAAGCATGTCAATCAACCTCGTCTGCGACGCATTGCTGGGCGAATGGAAGGAAACTCCGGATGCTCCGCTCGATCCCAGCACGGTCGAGAAGTACCTCGGCAAGTATCACTTCGACGTTTTGAAGAATGACGTGACCGTGCTGATGAAGGACGGCAAGCTCGCGGTGGATGTGCCCGGACAAATGGTGTACGCGCTCAAGTCGCCGAATGCCGAGGGCAAATGGTTTTTTGAGATGACCGACCAGATCGCGGTGTCGTTCGAGAAGGACAGCACCGGTGAAGTGGCCAACATGATCTTTTACCAGTCGGGCCTGCGCATGGAATGTCCGAAGGATGGCGTCGTGCCGACGGTGGAGATCGGCTTGGACGATGCCCAGAAGTACATTGGCAAATACCACGATCCAAAGAACAACATCGATGTCACTGTCTTGCATCGCAATGGACGGCTGGCGATTGATGTGCCCAATCAACTGGTGTTCGATCTGCGGTTGCCGGATGCCGACGGCAAGTGGCAGTTTCGGGCCGTGGACGGCATCGCCGTGCGCTTCGAGACAGACGCCAGCGGGGCGGTCACCGGCATGACGCATTTTCAGAGCGGAAAGGAGATGCTGTTGCCTCGCCAGCCTGAAGCGGCCGCGGCCGCGAAGGTGCCGACCGTTGAAGAGATGCTCGCTCTGCACGAGCGCGGCACAGGCAGTGGCGATGTCGCCTCGCTCGGCAATGTGCGATTGACCGCCAAGGTGGACATGCGCAATCAAGGCCTTCGCGATGTGCGCCTTACCGTGCTGATGCATGGCGTTGAACGCTTCACGCAGAACATTGACATGGGGAAGTTCGGATGGATCAAACTGGGTCTCGATGGCGACGCCGGCTGGACGGATTCCATCTTCGAGCCCGGCGACGTCGTGCCCAAATCCACCGCGAGACTCATGCGTCTGCAGAATCCGCTGCTGCCCGCCGCCGACTGGCGCAGCGTCTTCGACAAAGTCGAAATCATTCGAATGGACAAGGTGGACGATCGCGATGTCGTTGTGATGGAACTGAGCGCGCCGGAAAGCGTGCGTTGCACCGCATTCGTCGATCGCGAGAACGGCCGGCCGTTGAAGTTCGTTTATCAGATTCCCGTGCCCAACGTGGGCAGCATCGAGACGACCGAAACGTTCAGCGATTGGCGCGAGATTGGCGGGGTCATGATTCCCTGGCAATGGGAAAGCGACAGTGCGATCTTCGGCAAGACGACCGTGACGGTGCAGAACGTCGAAACGAAGATCGACCTGCCCCCTGACGCGTTCGCCATGCCCAAGCGGTGACTTCGATCAATCGACTTCCACTTCGCGGCCGGATTCGCTCGATTGGTAAATCGCCTCGAGCGCGGCCTGCACGGCCCGGCCGCGCGCCATCGATGCTTCGGGCTGCGCGCGCGTCGCGACCGAATTCGCGAAGAGTTCATGCTGACGTCGCCACGCGCTCGGCCATGCGTCGGCAGCGGGGGGCAACTGCGGATTCTGATCGACGAGCGTTTGGTTCTTCTCAGTGGTCAGCGTGAACCGGTCGCCCCAGACGTCGAAGTGGCAGCCGCCTTTGTCGCCCAGAATCGTCACGCCATTGGGCAGCACATTCTCCGGCAGGTTGGCGGCCCAGGTCACGTTGAGTTCCAGTGTGGCGCCGCCAGCCAGTCGAAGCAGGGCCACCGCGCCGTCTTCCACATCGAACACGCCACGAGGATTGGGCGGGCCGGCCCACATCTCGGTGAAGTGGTAGTCCTCGATTGGTGAGCCGAAGACGCTCGTGACGTGCCCGCTGACGCGCTTGATCGCCGGCATACCTGCCAGCGCGACCGTCAAGTCGATCA
>CAZCGB010000438.1:0-3354 GCA_964498045.1 uncultured Isosphaeraceae bacterium | reverse complement strand
TTCCAATCTGGAATTCCACTCCATGCTACCTCGTCGCGGGCGTTTCTGACATCTTGCGCGCGCCAGACCGGACCATTTTCCAAGCCAGTCCGGAAATTTCACACATCGTAAGTTTCGCATCGAACGGAACTTGCGCAACAACTTTGGCGATCTGCGCGCGCCAGCATCGATTTTGGCCCATGGATAGGGGGGCGATGTTCCGCGCATTGCTCGGGCGATGCGCATCGCTTCGACCGTCTGAACCGAACGCACACACATGACTTCGCACGCATCGACATCCCGCAGCAGCCCGCGCACCTTGCCCGCCTTGCCCATCGATCTCCTGCACGAGAGCCTGCGCTGGCTTCGCGAACTGCCCAAGCAGAGCCCGGACGACCTCACGCACTACATCGCCTTCTGCCCCGTGCACGATTCCCAGGTCATGCTCGAAGGCGGCACAGCGCCCACGCCGCCGCATCGTCCATTGCGCATCTACGCCGACCGCACCGGCACCATCGACCGCCTGGAGTGCGATGACGGCTGCACGCAGGCGTCGGTGCTGCGTGCGATCAACCTCTCAATGGCGGACCTCATCGCGGATCCTTGGGCCGATGAGATCGACGCCGTCGAGCGCATGCGTGTTCCCAAACAGCCCAAGCACGGCGGGAAGAAGAGCGAAAGCTCGCCGATCATCAACGCCTACGAGCCGATCATGGTGCGCTTGAGCGATGTCAAGCCCGAAGCGCTGGCGTGGCTCTGGCCCGGGCGCATTCCGCTGGGCAAGTTGACGGTGATCGCCGGCGACCCCGGGCTGGGCAAGACGTTTCTCACGCACGACATCGCCGCCCGCGTGAGCAACGGATCAGGCTGGCCCGATCTCGCCGACCAGGCCGAGTCCGAAGCGGCGGGCGAAGTGATTCTGCTCTCGGCGGAGGATGGCCTGGCCGACACGATTCGTCCGCGCCTCGACGCCGCCGGGGCCGAC
The DNA here is from genome assembly GCA_964498045.1 of uncultured Isosphaeraceae bacterium. GTDB lineage: Bacteria > Planctomycetota > Phycisphaerae > Phycisphaerales > SM1A02 > DATKJG01. The sequence goes on along the minus strand of CAZCGB010000438.1, from coordinate 2,390 downwards.
ATCCGCAGGATCATCGCGCTGACGGCGGTGCGCTCGTTCGACGGCGTGGAGACCGCCTTCAACCTGTCGCGCGATCTGCAATCGCTGGAATTGGTGCTGCGGCAATGCGAGCGGCCCCGATTGGTGGTGATCGATCCGATCTCGGCGTATCTCTCGCGCACCGATTCGCACAACAACGCCGAGGTGCGGGCCTTGCTCGCGCCGCTGGCGAAACTCGCGGAACAGCACCGCGTCGCGGTGATCGCGATCAACCACCTCAACAAGGGTGGCGGCGGCGGCGGGGCCGGCAGCAAGGCGATCTACCGCAGCATGGGCAGTCTGGCGTTCATCGCAGCCGCCCGCGCGGGATGGCTGGTGGCGCGCAGCACCGACGACCCCGACCGGCGGCTGCTGCTGGTGGCGAAGATGAACGTTGCGAAGGAGCCCAGCGGCCTGTCGTACCGCATCGTCGATGGCCGCGTCGCCTGGGACGACGAGCCGGTGAACGTGACGGCTGACGAAGCGCTCAACAGCGCAAGCGGCGGCGAAGGCGGCGAAGGGACGCGCAGTCGGGAAGCGAGCCCAAAGATCAAGGAGGTGATCGACTGGGTTCACGCCACGCTCGGTGACGCGGAAATGAAGGCATCCGAATTGCACCAGGCTGCCGCCGATGCTGGCATCAGTGACATCTCCCTCCGACGAGCAAAGGTGCTGGCAAAACTCCGCGTTCGGCGCGCCGGATTCGGCTCGCAGGGCGAGGTGTACCTCTCGCGTCGCGGCGGGCGACCGACGAAACCGGATGCACCACCGCCGACGATGTTCGGCAACACGCCGCGACTGCCTGCCCATGCGCCGCAGTGAGCGAGAATGAGAAATTCTGCAGATACTCCATTCTCGCTCATGGTGGGTGGTGAGTCATTCGGGTGGGCCGCGATCCACCGGGCCGGCAGGTTCGTCACGGAATTGAGCGAGGATGAGGAATTTCGCAAATACTTCATTCTCGCTCATCGTGGATGGAGAGTCATCCGCCTGCGCGGGCATGACGAATGCCGTCGCTCCCACATAAAGAAGGAACCCCGCGAGCGTCGAGAAGGCTGGCCCAACACGCCCAGTGAAGCCGCCAGTGTGAATCTGGGGGGGTTTGCATTCCGGGCGCGATGGAAGTTGTGCACATTGACCGAGACTGTCTTGCAATGCCAACACCCGATGAGTAGTTTGCGTGCTCACGCACTGCGGCTCGCTTCTCCGGGAAGCGCCCATGTCGAAGCAGTGCAGGCTTGTGCCGAAGGCTGTCCTCGAAGACGCCGAACCGAGCCGGGGAAGATATTGATGATGTGCCAGTCCTGAGACGAGAGGGGGGTGGTCGTGTTGGTGAAGAGAGAGCGCGATTGATGAGACGTTTTCCTCAATCGATGTTCGCCGCGCTTGTTCAGGCGGCAGTCTGTCGCTGAGACAGATGCAAACGCCCACATCGTTCGATCGTCATCGTTTCGTCTCTCTCTTTCTCTCTCTCACCATTTTGGAAACAGGATTGGAGTCTCTCATGAACAAGTTCATGTTCTGTTGCGCTTTGACATTGGCCGCTGGCGGTGCGGCGCACGCGGCGGTCTACAGCAACGGCTCGCTGATCACGAATCCGACGGGCGGCTTCGGCGGCGCGCCCATCAGCGAACTCACCGCGCCGGCATCGACATTCGGCTTCGGCGCGACCGTTGCCGCCAACAACCGCCTCGCCGACGATTTCACCATCACCGACGCCGCGGGATGGAACATCAACAGCCTGTCATTCTTCGCCTACCTGACCGGCTCAACCACCACATCGCCCGCCACGGCTGTGAACTACCGCATCTGGTCCGGCGGCGCGCCGGGCGCGGGCGGAACCATCCTCTATGACTTCAGCGCGACCAATCAGATGACCGGCACCTCCTGGACGGGCATCTATCGCGTGCTGAGCACCACGCCGACCAACACCCAGCGGCCGATCATGGAAATGGTCGCCGCGGGCAACTCGATGCTCCTGGGCCCGGGCACGTACTGGGTCGACTTCCAGTACGCGGGAGTCAGCTTCACGCCCCCGCTCTCGGCGGCAGGCAACGGGAGGCAGTTCCTCGGCACGACATCCACCTGGGGACCGGCGACCGACGCCGGCTCAACGCTGCAGATGGAACTGCCCTTCACAATCGACTACAGCGTCGCCCCCGCGCCAGGATGCCTCGCGCTGCTGGGCGTCGGCGGGTTGATGGCGAAGCGTCGTCGCCGCGCATGAGTCGCGGACTTCCAGATTGAGTTCGAATCCTTGCACGAGGGGAATCGCCCGCGTCAGAGCGGGCGATTCTTTTTTCCCCGGCGGACGCACTGCTCGCGCCTGCGTATCGGACCAGCCCCTGCGTCAATCGCATCGTAAAGAACTG
>CAZCGB010000437.1:0-3357 GCA_964498045.1 uncultured Isosphaeraceae bacterium | reverse complement strand
GTTATCAATCCGCCAAGAACCACGGGAAGCAGGTTGCGCGTGAAGGCCTTGATGATGGTGACGACGAGCGCCGCGAGCGCCAACGCGAGCACGACGATCACGACGGCGAGCGGAGGATTGCTCAACTCCTCGTGGATCGTATTGATCTTGCGCACGACCAGCGAGCCGAGACCGAATCCCACGACCGCGCCAAGCACGCCCACGACCAGGCCATACCGCAGAAATATCCAGGAAATGCCGATGCGAGACGCTCCGACCGAGCGCAGGATTCCGATGTCTCGGGTCTTCTCGTACACGATGGCCCAGAAGATCGCCAGGACCAACCCCGCACACACGATGTACACGAGGCTGAACAGCGTGCGCATCATCTCACGCTCTTTCTCCACAGGTCCGATGAACTGCGCCTGCTGCTGCTCCCAGGTGTTGATCGACACCCGGTCGATGTACGGCGGCTGCACGAGTTCGCCCGCCATGTCGTTCTGAAAGTCTGCGTACGCGCCGAACACGGCGTCGCGCAGATCGGTTGGCGTGACGCCGTCCTTCGCGCGAACGAGCACGATCGTCGCCCGCGCCGGATCGATGCCCAGCACATGCGTCGGATCGTCCGGATCGACGCGCTCGGCCTGATTGAGGTGCATTAGGCGCTGTGCGGTCTCCAGAGGAATCATCGCGCGCGTGTCGTCAATCAGGTACACGCCTGACGAGAACTCGTTTGCGACCGGCAGGATCACGCTCTCGGGATCGATCGTCGCCGCGCCCACAACCGGAAGCGTGGTGATGGTGACGTCGAATCGCGGCATCCAGTAGCCGATCGCCGCCTCGTATGAGCCATCGCGCTGCCGCTCGTTGGCGTCGCTGACATGCATGCCCAGCACCGCAGCCGGCTTGCCGCTCCTTGTCAACGTCACGCCATCGGTGATCAGTCGGTCTCTTTCGGTCAGGCGCGGATCAAGCGCGAGGATGCCCACCCACGTCGACTCGCCCAGGGCGTTCTTCAGCACATCTCCCTCGGCGAGCAGCGCGAGCATCAGTTCGCGCAAACGATCATTTGGCACGCTTCGCGCCTGCTCGTGCATCTCTTCTTCGCGTGGAATCGTGCCCGGCCGATCGTTTCGCGTGGTGTACAACGCCTTGACGATGGCAAATCGCTGCTCCTCGGTCAGCGATTTGGTGATTTCCTGCCAATGCCCGGCGATCACGTCTTCGATCAGCATCCGCCGTTGCCGGTCGCTGGGCTCCTTCCAATGCAGCGTGTTCTCAAAGCCCGTGACTTTGGCGAATGATTCCGGCTCGATGCCCCAGAGCTGCACGAATTCCACCTGCTTGTCATCGCCCGGAGGGTAGGGCATCCGCATCAGTCCGAAAGTGTCGACCACGGGTGAGGCGGCCGCCGTCTGCGGCAATGCTTCGATGCGCTTGATTAGTTTCTCATAATGCGGAATGCCTGACACCGGATAGGACACGACGACGTCGCCGATCAGAGTCTTGCCGGAATCCCGCACCATGTTGAGGAAGCCGGTCATCACGCTGACGACGATGATCACCAGGGCCACGCATAGCGCCACCGCCGCGACCGCGATAAGCGGAATCACGCGCGAGGTCAAGTAGCGGTTGGTGAGCAGAGCGTGGTACACGGGAAATGCCGAAACGCCGAAACGCCGAATTGCGAGCGCGATCGGGTCAGGAGTCTAGCGGCTGGCGTCCTCACCCGCCCGCCGACATCAGTCGCGACGGCGCGCAGGCGCGGCGGCGGGAGGTGTCTCGCGCCGCGGCGCATCAGGCCGCGGCGGAATCGCCACACGCCGACCAAAACGAACAAGCAGCTCCTGCGGAACGCCTATGTCGGCGACCACAACTTCGCCCAGCAGTTTCTGCGCATCAAGTTCGAGATACCCGGGCTTGAGACCGACGAATGTCACTGTTGATGTGGCCCGCACACATGCGCCGAGCGCGCGCCCGCTGTCGCAATCCATGCCGCTGGGCACATCGACGGCCAGCACGGGGCGCTCGGCGTTGTTGATCCATTGAATGACGCGTGCCGCTCCACCCGACACATCACGATCGAGGCCTGTGCCGAAAATCGCATCGATGATGAGCGCAAAGTCGTCGGCATCTCTCAATTGAGAAGCATCCACGATCGGCAGCCGCATGCGTTCGCAGATGCCGCGATTGATGTCAGCGTCGCTCTTTTCATTCGGATGCCCCAGCGAGGCGATTGCCACTTCCACTCGGCGACTGTGCAGATGTCGGGCGACGGCATACCCGTCGCCGCCGTTGTTGCCCGAACCGCACACGATCAGGACTCGATGAGCGCCGGGAGATGACTCGAGCATCTGCATCGCGCGATCGGCGAGCCCGCGCGCTGCATTCTCCATCAACACGATGCCAGGGATCCCGAATTCATCGATCGCCGCGCGATCCACGGCGCGAACCGCGCGGCGATCGAAGACCAGCAGTTCGCGCGGCGGCTGTTCATCGTCCGCCGACACGGAAAGCGCGGGCTCGTGCATGTGTGAACGCCGGGACATCAACTCAAATCGTATCCGCTAGAATCCGCCGCGCATGATCGAGCCCGCTCGCACATCCGATTCGCAGCCGGTGCTCGGCTTTGTCCTGTTCGGCGGCTCGCTGACCGGAGCGCTGGTGCGCGATGTGCGTCTCGCCAATGCATGCAGCGAGCGAGGCTTTCCCGTGCACGTCTGGTGGTTGATGGACCGCCAAAGCAACGTCGGGCTTCGACCGGAGATCCAGCAGCATTCGCTCGCCAATGGACTGCGGTTCCTGACGCGGATTTCCGGCGCGCGCGGCATGATGGAGTCGCTCGGCAAGGCGCTCAGCGTACTGTTCAGCGAGCGGATTCGGTCGCATCTTTTTCAACGCCGGCCACGGCTGGCGATGCGACTGATGAACAACCTGACGCGGGACTTGTGTGAAGGCGTCGAATGCGATGTGCATGTGGTGCGCCGCTTCGCGCGCGAGATTCAGCAGCACCGCGTGACGCACATGCTGCCGATGCTGGAGATGCTGTGCCTGTGGGTTGATGCCGCGCGAAAATCCTTGCCGGCGCCGCCGAAACTGCTGGTCACGTTTCAAGGCTACGAGTTGTATTCGACATACGCGCGTTCGCTTGGGCTTGAAGATCGCTTGTACCGACAACTCGCTGAGTGCGTTGAGCGCAGCGACTACCCCGCGATCGCCGTCAGCGAGGACTATCGCCATCGTGTGCACGAAGAGGTCGGCGTGCCGCTGGAGCGGCTTGTCGCGATCCCGCCGGGCGTCCCCGCCGCCAGAAGAATGGATTTGAGCACGGCGCGCGATGTGCTGCGCACCCGTTTTCACGCTTATGAGCCGGACGTT
>CAZCGB010000436.1:0-3360 GCA_964498045.1 uncultured Isosphaeraceae bacterium | reverse complement strand
GTGCCGGCGATCCCCCCGCCCCCCGCGCCGCCGCCGCCCCCTCCGCCTCCGCAGCCGGTGAGGCAGACGATGGCGCACACGACGATGAGAACGAAATTGCGGTTGGCAGCGGTGATCATTTCGAATGTCCTTGGGCTCAATGGATGTCTGGCGGAGCGCAGCAACGCTGCGTCTTCCCAGGTAAATGCGAAATCGACGCCACGATCCGCAGACAACATGCGGATCGAATTCCGATGTCCTCCGCTATCATGCCATCCCATGCCCGTCTCCGCACCCGTCCTGACCAAGCGCATCCCCACCGCCCCGTGGGGCAAGCCCGCCGACCGCCGCACCGTCGCCTACGACCAGTACGTCAAGACCGGCGGCTACCAGGCCCTCGACAAGGCCCTGTCGATGACGCCCGCGCAGATCGTCGACATGGTGAAAGAGTCGCAGTTGCGCGGCCGCGGCGGGGCCGGCTTCCCCTGCGGTCTGAAGTGGACGTTCCTTCCGCCACCCGATGGCGGCCGGCGCTACCTCGCCATCAACTGCGATGAAGCCGAGCCCGGCACGTTCAAAGACCGTCTGCTCTGCGACTTCGACCCGCACATCATCCTCGAAGGCATTGCCATCGCATGCTACGCGTGCCAGCTCGACACCGCGTACTTCTTCATCCGTGGCGAGTACCACCACCAGGCCCACGTCGTCGAACACGCCATCAAGGAAGCCTACGACAACGGCATCTTCGGCAAGCAAGGCTTGTTGAAAGGCAAGAACAAGTTCGCCGTCGAGTGCTATCTGCACCGCTCAGCAGGCGCATACATCTGCGGCGAAGAGACCGGCCTGCTGGAAGCCATCGAAGGCAAGCGCGGCTGGCCTCGCATCAAGCCGCCGTTCCCTGCGGTGAAGGGACTCTTCGGCCGGCCGACGATCGTGAACAACGTCGAGACCCTGGCGGCGGTCGGGCCAATCGTGGAAAACGGCGTGGCATGGTGGAAGGCAATGGGGTGCGAAAGTTCGATCCCGAACTCACCGCCGAGTTATGGCCCGAAACTCATGGGCGTGAGCGGCCACGTGAATCGACCGGGCGTGTACGAAGTCGATCTTGGCATCAAGCTCTCGAAACTCGTCAACGACTTCTGCGGCGGCATGCGCGGCGGCAAGAAATACAAAGGCGCGATCGCCGGCGGCGTGTCGATGGGCATTCTCGGCCCCGACCAGTTCGACGCCGAGATGGACTTCGACATCGGCCGCAAGTACGACGTGATGGGACTCGGCACCGCGTGCCCGACGATCTTTGATGAGGACACCGACATGGTCGCTGTGGCGCGAAACATCGCCCGCTTCTTCAAGAACGAGAGTTGCGGCCAGTGCACGCCTTGCCGCGAAGGCGCCCAATGGATCTACAAGCTGCTCTGCCGCATCGAGCGCGGCGACGCGACGAGCAAGGACCTCGACCTGCTGCTGGAAATCGGCGGCTCCATGGGCATCATGCCCGGCACGACGATCTGCGGCCTGGCCGACGGCAACAACTGGGCGGTGCGCACCATCGTCAACAAGTACCGCGGCGAGTTCGAAGCTCGGCTGAAGCGCGCGGCGCACAGCATCCCCGTGCCAATGACCGTTGGCGCAGTTTGATGTCAGCGTCGCGGCCTTCTGCGCCTGCGTTCGATGCTCGACGACTCTGATATCATGCTGTTCCCGCGCGGGCCGCACGACCTTGCGCGCCCCGGCGACGCCATGCCGCACGCCTCAACGCCATCCTCACGCGACCTCAACCGCGATGACAAACCTCCGTCCGCGGGCGACATCGACGTTCGTCTCGCGCCGGGGATTCACATGGCCGTTGACTCGACATGGATCAAAGACCGGCTCTGCCGCGCCGCCGGGGAACTGGCCCGGCGCGAATCGAAAGTCATCGCGCGCATCAGCGTGCTGGTGGTGGATGACGCTCGCATGGCGCAGCTGCACGAGCGGCACAGCGGGGTCGTCGGCACCACCGACGTGCTGACGTTTGACCTGCGCGAGGATTCCTCGCTGCCGGTGGATGCCGACATCGTCATCTGCGCCGATGAAGCCGCCCGCCGGGCCGGCGAATTCGGGCATTCGGTCGAGCGCGAGCTGCTGCTGTATTGCGTCCACGGCCTGCTGCACTGCATGGGCTTCGATGACCATGCCGAGAGCGACTGGCGGCGCATGCATGCGCGCGAGGACGAGATTCTCGAGGCCATCGGCGTCGGCGCGACGTTTGAGCGCGGCGATGCGCCCGGGGAGGATCACGCGTGATCCTCATCATCCTGCTCATCGTCGTGGCCGTGTTCGTGGGCACCTTCCTCTCCACGCTCAATCTCGCGCTGCTGCACATGTCGCGCTCGGCCCTGGAGCGCCGGCTCGAGCGCAAGAAGATGATCGGCGCGGCTGACTGGCTCTACGACTGCATCGATTCAGCCACGCTCGCCACGTCGCTGCTGCGCACGTTTGCGCGCATGGCGGTCTACATCCTGACGCTGGCGGCGCTTATCAACCTGCGCGACGAGGCCCGTGTGACGTGGTGGCACCTTATTCTTGCGGGCGTCATCGCCGCGATCATCGTCTGGGTTTCCACGGTGGTCATCGCGCAGGCGCTTTCGCGCCATCTTGGTGCGGCGATCGTCGCGAGTTGTCTGCCGGTGATCCGGGTCATCACCATCGCGCTTACGCCTGTGACGCAGGCGGGCGAGTTGATTGACGATCTCGTGCGCAGGCTCGCCGGGCCGCGCGATCGCGACGAGGCTGAAGCCGAGCTGCTCGAGAGCATTGAAGACACGCAGCGCGAAGGCGCGCTCGACATCGTTTCCGCCGAGATTCTCGAGAACGTCGTCGAGTTCACGAACACCGAGGTGTCGCAGGTGATGACGCCGCGGCTGGAGATCGAAGGCATTGAGTTCACCGATGATCTGTCGAAGATTCGCGGCATCATCACCACCGCGGGCCACAGCCGCATTCCGGTGTATCGCCAGAACCTCGACAACATCGTGGGCATTCTGTACCTGAAGGACCTGATCCGCTATCTCGGAGCCGACGGCGCGGCGTTCCGCCTGCAGCCGCTGCTGCGCACGCCGATCGTCGTTCCCGAAACCAAGCCCGTGCGCACGTTGCTGGCGGATTTCCAGCGCAGTGAAGTGCATCTGGCCATCGTCGTTGACGAATTCGGCGCGACGGCGGGCCTGGTGACGATCGAAGACGTGCTCGAGCAGATCGTCGGCGACATCCGCGATGAGCACGAGCCGATGAACGACAACGAGGCGGAATTGAAGCTGATCGACGAGCGTCACGCCGAGGTCGAAGGCCGCTATCGCGTTCACGAACTCAACGCGCAGATGGGGTTGGGACTGCCCGAGC
>CAZCGB010000435.1:0-3360 GCA_964498045.1 uncultured Isosphaeraceae bacterium | reverse complement strand
ATGCCGACTTCGTGCCGCCGGTGAACATCCTGCACGATACGATTCATCACTTCTCCGATCGCGGCATCGGCATGGTGCAGGCGCGGTGGTCGCACCTCAATCGCGACGATTCGCTGCTCACCCAGGTGCAGGCGATGTATCTCGACGGCCACTTCGTCATCGAGCAGGCCGCCCGGGCCCGGAACGGCCGCTGGTTCAACTTCAACGGCACCGCGGGCGTGTGGAGGCGTCGCACGATTGATGAATCCGGCGGCTGGCAGCACGATACGCTGACCGAAGACACCGACTTGTCCTATCGCGCGCAGCTGCGCGGCTGGAGGTTCCGATACTTGCCGGACATCTGCTGCCCCGCGGAGGTCCCCCCCACCGTCAGCGCGTTCCTGAGCCAGCAGCATCGATGGAACAAGGGGTTGATTCAGACCGCGATCAAACTGCTGCCGACGATCTTGCGATCAGATGCTTCATTCCGCACGAAGGTTGAAGCGTGGTTCCATCTGACTTCGCCGCTGGTGCATCTGTTCATACTGCTGCTGGTGCTGCTGGTGCTGCCGGCGATGTTCGTGACGCTGCCGATCCGCTACGCCAGTCCATGGGTCAGCATTGGATTGGGCGTGCTGTTTCTGATTCTCGGAGCGATGGCGGCATGCACGTTCTACCTCGCGTCGCAACGCGCGCAAGGCCTGAGCATCGCCAGGACGCTTCTGCGCCTCCCTGCGCTGATGGCGATCGGCGTGGGCATCAGCGTGGTCAACAGCCGCGCCGTGATCGAGGCGCTGTTCGGCCGGCAAAGCCCGTTCGTGCGCACGCCCAAGTACAACGGCGACACGGAGAGCGAGGTCGATCCCGTGGTGAAGCGCCAGCGCAGGCTCATTCCCAATGGCGTCATCGAAATCGCGCTGGGCACGCTCATGGTCGTGAGCATCGTCCTCGCCTTCGCGAAACCGCACACCATCGTCGCGGTGCCGTTCCTGCTGCTGTTCGCAGCTGGGTACCTGGCGATCGGAATCCCCGCGCTTCGGGCGACTATCTCCAGGACGCGCGTCGCGAATCCCATCATGCAGGCCAAGCCTGCGACTGCCTGATCCATCATCGACCGGTGTACGTGATCTGCGGAACGCCCGGCCGGGCGATCCGAAGCACGCGCACCGCGCTTCCCGCATCCCAAATACCGAAGTCGCGATCAGCTGGCGTCAGCGTTAAATACATCTCCCACTGATCAAAGCCCTCGGCGTTGATCATGTACGCCGTGCCCAGCATTCGGAATTGCGCCGCGGCGTCCGCATCGTCGGTGAACGCGATGCGATCGTTTCTGCCGGCCTTGCTCAGGATGCCGCACAGTCGATGCATAAATGCGCTGAATTCGCCAGCGTTGCTTCGACTGAGATTCTGAACGCCACGAACGTCGATCAGCGTGACGCCATCCGCGGGTAGCGATCGGTCGCCAAGCGCGTTGGCGATCGACGCCACGAGCCGTGCCGCACCGGTGTCGACAGGCTCCGGTGGATTCGAAGGTGGCACTGTTGGCATTGAGGCGGCGACGGCATCGCCGAGTTCAGACGCCGCGGCTGATCGCACCGCAGCATCGTGCGCATTGGCGGGCTGCGTCTGATTCACCCCCGGCGGAATGGCGGCACCTATTTCCAGACCCGTGGCCGTTGGTGGCGTTGTCGGCGCGGCCGGAGCCTGCGCTGCGGGCGCCATCGAAGACGACAGCCGCTCGCTCCCGCCTCCTCCGTCTCCGGCACATCCAATGAATGACATTGACAGGACCAACATTCCCGCCTGAAGCATGTGTGCGGACAGGGCCAGGATGGTGGCGGGCGTCGAATCTGTGATTGGTCGAGCGTTCTGCATGGAAAAGAATGAAGGTCCCCGTCGATTATCGGCTGTGGGTGGCCCGAGAGCCCATCCGATCACTGTATCGCAAGACACGCACCGCGCTTCGAGGCTTCCTTCCCATGCTCACCAAGCAACAGATCATCGACGGCATTCAGCAGATCAACCGCTCGGCTCGTCGTGATTGGCTGGAAATCTTCGAAATCGGGGCACTGCGCCGCTACCTGGACCACCTGCAGCGCACGCTGGAGCCTCGCGGCGGACACAGCATCTGGATTCGCCCCGGCGATACGCCGGCGATCGTCACCAAGCACCCGGGTTGGTAACAACAGACGATCTGTCCGAGGCTACGTTGGCTTGGACCAGCCGCTTTCCTTGTCCTTCTGAAGCACGCCGGCGGTCTGTTTGATGCAACGCCTGCAGATCGCCGCTTCCTCGTGCGCAGGGCTGCGCCAGCCGGGCTCGTCGGCGCGTCCGAGCGCGGCTCGATCCTCGGACTTTTCCAGGCAGAGCGCGCACATGAATTCGCCGATGGATGGCGGGGCCGGGGGGGCCGCGTGCTTGTTCAACACCACCTCGACGTAGGCGATCGTCAGGCACTTGCCGCAGATGCAACTGCCCTGATGGCCTTCGACCATCGCGAGGTCCTCGGTCCATTCGCGCCGACAGAAGTCGCAGAGCACATCCGACATCTGCACGTCGTTCTCATCGGTTCCGGGCTTGCGCATCGCACTGCCAGTTTAGCGGCACGGGCTTGCCCCGCCTTGCCGTACGATGTCCGAATGCACAATCCTTCCGCACCCACCCCCGAAAAGATCATGCAACTGGGCCTGGGGTTCTGGGGTTCGAAGGCCCTGCTCAGCGCGGTGGAGATCGGCCTGTTCACCACGCTCGCAGCCAGAGGTCCGATGAACGCCGACGCCATCTCGCGCGAGTTCATGTTCCATCCGCGTGGCGTGCGTGATTTCCTCGACGCGCTGGTCGCGCTCGGCATGCTCACGCGCGACGTCAGCAATCGCTACGACAACACACCTGAAACTGCCGCCTTCCTCGATCGGAAGAAACCCGAGTACGTCGGCGGAATCCTTGAAATGGCGAATCTCCGCCTCTATGGATTCTGGGGATCGCTCACCGAAGCCCTGCGCACCGGCAAGCCGCAGAACGAAGCCAAGTCCGGTGGCAATCCGTTCGAGGCGCTGTATTCGACTCCGAAAAAGCTGAAGTCATTCCTCGAAGGCATGACCGGCATCAGCCTGCCCGCGGCGAAGGCCATCGCGTCGAGATTCCCATGGGGAAGCTCCAGGACGTTCATCGACATCGGCGCGGCCCAGGGCGCGGTGCCCGTCGAAGTCGCGAGGATGAATCCACATCTCATCGGTGCAGGCTTCGATTTGCCTGTCGTGAAGCCGATCTTCGAGGAGTACATCGCCCGCCACAATCTCGCCGGTCGGGTGAAGTTCATGCCCGGCGACTTCTTCAAGGAGCCGCTGCCCCAGGCCGACGTGCTGATCATGGGGCACATCC
>CAZCGB010000434.1:0-3361 GCA_964498045.1 uncultured Isosphaeraceae bacterium | reverse complement strand
CAGGTAGAACGGCTTGATGTCCTTGCCGTCGCCGGGCACGGGAATCATCTTGAACTCGACGGTCGTTCCGGAGATCTTTTCGTCGTAGGCTTGAGATGAAGGTTGCGAGGCGGGCGGCTCCAGGAGCCGTTCCACTTCCTCCAGCATCACCTTGCCCGCAGCCGTGCCTCCCAACGCCACACCCATCACGCACAGCGCGAGCCCCATGGCGCGAGAATTCGCAAGTGGATACGGCTTGCTGTTCCTGTTGATCCTGTCATTCCAATTCGTCGGGTCGGCGTTGGTCATGGTCTCGTGCGGAAATCGGGACGGCTCGGCGGCTCCGGCCCTGCAGCGGTTCGAGTGTATCGCGCCATGCATGGGAATGCCCGCGCGAATTGTGATGTTCGCGGAGTATTCGACACAGGCGAAAGTGGCCGGAGACGCCGCCCTGGCCGAGATGAGCCGCATCGACCGACTGCTGAGCGACTATCGCGACGACAGCGAAACAGCCGCCGTGAGCCGCGCCGCGGGCGGCCCTGCGGTCAAGGTCTCTCCTGATTTCCTCGACGTGCTGACAACCTCGCTTGCGGTTTCGCGCGACACCGACGCCGCGTTCGACGTCACGATCGGGCCGGTCACGCAACTATGGAGGCAGGCGAAGCGCGAGCAGCGCACGCCGACGCAATCGGAGATCGACGGTGCACATGCGCTGGTCAATTGGCGCGAGGTGGAAGTCGACACGGCAAGATGCGAAGTCCGGCTGACGAAGCCCGGCATGCGATTGGATTTCGGCGGCATCGGCAAAGGCTTCGCCGCCGATCGGGCGATGCGCGTGTTGCGCGAGCACGGTGTGCCGATCGCGCTGGTCGCGCTGGCGGGCGACATCCGCGTGGGTGACGCCCCGCCGGGCAGGGCGGGGTGGAGCATCGCGCTGGATGATGAGATTCCCGGCGAATCGCCCGCCGACCGGCCGACGCTTCAGCTCGCCGGTTGCGGTGTGTCCACTTCAGGCGACGCGGAGCAGTTCATCATCCTCGACGGCGAGCGTCACTCGCACATCATCAATCCGCGCGAAGGCCTCGGGCTGCGCGAGCGTGGCGCGGTCTCCATCATTGCGTCAAACGCGACGATGGCTGACGCGCTGGCGACGGCGGCGAGCGTCATGCCACGCGAACATGCCATCGCCTTGATTGAATCAACCGATGGCGCGGCGGCGCGGTTCGTCTGGATGGATGGCGACACGGTTCACGTCAGCGTGACCAAGCGCTTTCCCGCGAGCCGGCCATGAGAGCATGCCCGGGGCGTCACGATTCGCGCGCGCCCTCGATGGCGGCGGTGATCTGCACTTCATCACCGAGCATGTTCTCATCCATGAAGTTGCTCATGCCGTAATCGCTTCGCTTCACCGTGAACGTGCAAAGGAAGCCGGCGCGGAAACCGAATTTCTTCGTGGGTGATTCCGCGTATTCCTCGAGTCTGACTGTGATGGGTTTGGTCACGCCGTGCATGGTGAAATTGCCGGTGACTTCCCACGTCGATTTGTCGATCGGCTTGAGCGACGTGCTCTTGAATTCCGCGGTGGGGAACTCCATCACGTTGAAGAAGTCGATGCCAGTGAGGAACTTGTTGCGGCCTTCGTTGCCGCCGTCGAGGTTCTTCGTCGCCACGCTGATGTTCACGTGGCTGTTGGAGAGGTCGTTGGCGTCGAGCAGGAATTCGCCCTCGGGCATGTTCACCCGGCCGTAGAACCAGCTGACGCCCAGGTGGCGGATGCGGAAGTTCATCGTCGAGTGCGAGAGGTCGATCTCGAAGGGCATTGCGGCGGTGAGAGTCGTGGAGGTTGCAGGCGAGGGCGACGCCGCGCCGCTGATGATCGCGAACGACGACGCGGCTCCGACGATGGCCAGCACGCTCAACAGACTGGAAGCAGGATGACGAGAGAGGCAGCACATGAGGGGCAATCTCCGGAATTGACGGACGCGAAAGCGCCGATGGTATCACGGGCACGCAGAATTTCGCGCGCCTGCCGCGACCGCGATCCTCATCGACGGGCTTGCGCAATTTCGCACGCGCCGCGGTCTTGTCATATCGTTGTCGCGATTCATGGCTGAAATCGTCCTTAATCACGTAAGCAAGCGGTATCGCGCCGGCGATCCTCTTGCCGTGCGCGACTTTTCGCTGCGCATCGCCGACGGCGAACTCGCGGTCATCGTCGGCCCCTCGGGCTGCGGCAAGAGCACGCTGCTGCGCTTGATCGCTGGTCTGGAGTCGCCCGATTCGGGCGACATCCGCATGGCCGGCCGCAGTGTGAACGGTGTTTCGCCCGCCCAGCGCGACATCGCCATGGTGTTCCAGGATTCCGCGCTCTATCCGCACATGACCGGCCGCCAGAACCTCGCGTTTGCGCTGCGCATGCGGAACATGCCAAAGGCGGAAATCGATCGTCGCGTGCGCGACACCGCGGCCATGCTGGAGATGACCGATCTGCTCGATCGAAAGCCCGGCTCGCTCTCGGGCGGCGAGCGTCAGCGGCTGGCCCTCGGCCGCACCGGTGTGCGCGCCGCCGAATCGGCTGCGATCCTGCTGGATGAGCCGTTGAGCCAACTTGACGCCGGTCTGCGCATTGCCATGCGGAAGGAGATCAGAAGCCTCCACCAGCGATTGAAGGCGACGATGATTCATGTCACGCATGATCAGGAGGAGGCGATGACGCTGGCCGACCGGCTGATCGTGATGGCCGAAGGGACTTTGCAACAGGACGGGTCGCCGATGGAGGTGCATCGATCGCCTCGCAACCGACTTGTCGCGGGGTTCATCGGTTCGCCGGCGATGAACTTCCTTGATGGGGTGCTCGTTCGTGAAGATGAACGCACGGTGTTCATCGAAGGCGACGCGGGTGGCGCACGGGGGGCGCGGATTGAGTTGCCGATGATGGACGCCACCAATGCTGATCGCGTGATCTTGGGCGTACGGCCGGAGCATGTGACGATGCGGCACGAAACCGAAGGTGTTGTCGGGTGCGATTGGCGCGCACGAGTTCTTTTCGTGGAGCATCGCGGCCACGAAAGCGTGGTGCATGCGGAGACCGACGTGGGCAACGCCGTGCTCGCGCGGACGGCGGGAACGGAATTGCCTCAAACCGGCGACGAGATTCAACTGCGGTTCGATGCGTCCAAGGCGCACTTGTTCAGGCCCGGCCCGTTCGGCGAACGGATCGTACCGACCGGCGAATCGAACTGATACATTGCCCGCATGGCCCGGCCGCGCATCTGCGTCATCGGCTCGCTGAACATGGACCTGGTGGTGCGCACGCCGCGCTTCGCCCAGCCGGGCGAGACGATCCTGGGCGGGCCGTTCGCGACGTATCCCGGCGGCAAGG
>CAZCGB010000433.1:0-3370 GCA_964498045.1 uncultured Isosphaeraceae bacterium | reverse complement strand
CGAGTACCTCGGCATCCCGGTCGAAGGGCCGTACAAGCCTGAGTACTACCGGTATTGACGCGAAAGCCGCGTTTGTTCGCACTTGTTCGCACATCGTTCGGTATTGAGAAAGTCATCCACATTTTCTGAATGCCGATTGACCGTCCCCGGAATTTGATTTAGCATTTTGGTGAACAACCGGCCCTCGACCTGAGCGGCCCCCAACGAAGGCCCCCCCCACAAGGGTGACGAATCGCTTCGGTGATTCGTCGCCTTTCTTTTTGCCCCGCCCTTCCGTTGCCCTGGGTGCAAACATCCATCCCATCCTGACCCTGCCCTTTCCCCTCCCAATCCACGCCCCTCCATCCCCCTCAACCTCGGCAATCCAGTTCCATCGAGGTCGAGTGCCCGATCGTGCTACAAGGGTGACGCCATCAAAAGAAGAACGCGGAGACAACCTAGCACGCAGTCAACGCAGTTTGCCATCCCAAGTATTACTGAATCGACTGGGGGAAATCCGGTATCGCGCGACAGCCTTGCCCGGGAGTTCAACCGTCCAGGCCGACCAGGCCTTCGCGAATGGCGTAGCGCGTCAGCTCGGCGACGCTGTGCAGGTCGAGTTTCTGCATGATGTCGCGCCGCTGCGTCTCCACCGTTTTGGCTGATGAGCTGAGCTCCCGTGCGATCTCCTTGGAGGTCTTGCCCTCGGCGATCATTTGCAGCACTTCGCGTTCGCGCGGCGTAAGGTCGGTGAACGCCGTGCCCGTCGACGTCGGGTTCTGCACAAGGTGATCGACCACCACGTTGGCGATGCCCGGACTCAGGAATCGCTGATCGGCAAGCACCGCATGAATGGCGCGAACGAGTTCATCGGAAGCGCTGTTCTTGAGCAGGTATGCCGCCGCGCCGGCCTTCAGCATCTCCATCACGTAGCGCTTGTCGGAGTGCATGGACAACGCGATCACCTTCGCATTCGGCGCGTTGCTGCGAACCTGCCGCGTCGCTTCGATGCCGTTGAGTCCCGGCAGCGTGATGTCCATTACGATGACGTCGGGCAGAAGCGTTCGCGCCAGGTCGATCGCGGCCCGGCCGTCGGCTGCGTCGCCGACCACCTGCATCCCGGGTTCTCGATCCAGCAGCATGCGCAAGCCGTCACGCATCATCTGATGGTCATCTACAAGCAGGATCTTCGTCTTCAATTCAAACCCCTTTCCCGAGCGACTCAATCCGAGCGCATCATGCCTCGCCTGCGCGACGCCCCTGAAGCGGCACGGTCAGGATGATAAGGCATCCCGCGCCGGCCGCGGAGTGAATCTCCATCGTGCCGCCGATTCGATCCAGCTGCTCGCGAATGCTGAACAGACCAAAGCCGCCATGAAGGCCGGGTTTTCCCTGGGCCGGAGGCTCAAAGCCGCGGCCGTCATCTTCAACGCCAACCCGCAGGCTCTGGCCGCTGGTGCGAAGCCAGACGCGGGATTTCTTCGCCTGGGAGTGCTTCACCACGTTGGTCAACAGCTCGCGAATGCCTCGAAACAGCAGGATCGACGCCGCCTCATCCAGCGGCTTGGGTCGGCCATCGTCTTCAAAGGCGATGTGCAGTCCCTGACGGCCCTGATGCTGATCGACGATCCACGCCGCGGCCGCTTCGAAGCCCAGGTCGTAGAGCACCGGCGGGCTGAGGTTGAACACCAGCGAGCGCGTGTCCTGAATCGGCTGGCCGATGAGGCGCACGCACGAATCGAGCTCGTCGGCGATCGCGCCGTCGGGAATCACCTCGCGCATGGCCTGCAGCCTGATCTGAATCAAGGCCAGCGTCTGTCCGATCTGGTCGTGCAGGTCCACCGCGATGCGACGCCGTTCACGCTCCTCCGCAAGCGAAAGCTCCGACGCAAGCGAGCGCAGCCGCTCCTGATACGTGAGAACAGCCTGTTCGGCCGCACGTCGCTCGGCGATCTCCGCCTGCAGCCTCCGATTCGCCGCCTCCAGTCGCATCGTGCGGTCGGCGACGCGCCGCTCAAGCTGCTCATTGAGCTGCCGAATCTCCTCATCGGCCCTCTTGAGCGCGGTGATGTCGCGCGTGATTCCAGCGATGCCGGCGACGGCGCCTTGCGCATCGCGCACCGGCACTTTCGTGGTCGACCACCAGCGCATCTCGCCGCTGGCCCCGCCATGGTGCTCGATCCGGCCGATGACCGACTGTCCGCCGACGACGGTTCGCTCATCCGCAAGAAACTGTCGGGCGTCCTCGTACTGGAAGAAATCAGCGTCGGTGCGGCCGATGGCTTGCGAAGGCGACTTGATGCCCATGATTCGCGCGTGCGCGTTGTTGGTGCGCAGGAAGCGGCTGGAGGTGTCCTTGAAGTAGATCGCATCGGGCATGTTGTCCATCAGGATCTGCATCAGCTGCTGCTCGCTGCGCAGCGCTTCCTCGGTCTGCTTCAGCCGGGTGATGTCGCGAGAGATGCCCGCTGTGCCCACGACCGCTCCGTCGTTGTCGCGAATCGGGACTTTGGTGGTCGAGAACCATCGAAGCTGGTCGCCGGTTCGGCCGTTGTGCTCGATCTTGCCGACCAGGGGCTGGCCGGTGGTCATGACCTTCTGTTCGTCGGCGAAGTACTCGGCGGCTGCGTCGGCGGTGAAGAAATCGGTGTCCGGACGGCCCACGGCGTCCTCCGGTCGCGCCACGCCGAGATATTGCGCCTGGGCCGGATTGAGGCGCAGGAATCGTCCCTGGCGATCCTTGAAATAGATCGCGTCGGGCATGTGCTCCATCAGCAGGCTCATCAGGTGCTGCTCCCGACGCAACGCCTCTTCAGCCATCTTCAGGTCGGTGATGTCGGTGGCGAGCACGATGACGCCGATGATCTCGCCGAGTTCATCGCGATAGGGAACCTTGTCGGTCCGCAGCCAGCGCATCTCGCCGCCCGGGACTTCCATCGGCTCGAAGATGCCGAACTTCGGCCGACCGCTCTTGATCACTTCCAGGTCATCCCGGTAGTACGCCTCCGCCATGTCGGGATACAACTCGCTGGTCAGGCGTCCTTCCATGTTGGCCTTGGAAGTGCCTCGCGCCGCAGCGGCGGCGGCATTGACGCGGATGATCCGGTTCTCGCGATCCTTGTACCAGATCATCGCCGGCACGCTGTCGAGGATCGTCTCCTGTTCCTGACGCTGCTGGTCCAGCGATCTCCGCGCCTGTTTCAGGTCCGACAGGTCCAGCGCGTACGCGACGCCTTCGTGCTTGGAATGCGGGAGCAGCGCCGCGCCGAGCAGCACCGGAATCCGCCGCCCGTCCTTGCGGATGTACTCCTTCTCGTACGGGGCGCAAACGCCCTGCGCGCTCAACACCACAATCTAGCGGTCGACCAGCGTGGAAAACACCGGCGGGGTC
>CAZCGB010000432.1:0-3373 GCA_964498045.1 uncultured Isosphaeraceae bacterium | reverse complement strand
CGATGGACGTCTCATGCGTCGATCTGACCTTCCGCACGAGCAAGCCGACGAAGCTGGCGGACATCAATGCGGCGATGAAGAAAGCTGCGGAAGGCTCGATGAAGGACGTGCTGGGATACACCGAGGAGGAAGTCGTCTCCAGCGATTTCATCAGCGATCAGCGTTCCAGCATCTTCGACGCGAAGGCGGGCATCGAACTCAACGACCGCTTCTTCAAGGTGGTCAGTTGGTACGACAACGAAATGGGCTATGCCGCGCGGTGCGTGGACATGATCCGCCTGCTGGCGTCGAAGGACAACATCAAGTAAACGCTGAAATATCGAAACACTGAAACGCCGAAACAGCGACGCAAGTCGCGATTCGGCGTTTCTTCGTTTTGACGTTTTCACGTTTCTGCGTTGTGATAGTGCATGGCTGACGAGGATGTGACCGACGAAAAGCCGTGGCAACGGCTGGAGGAAATCTCGCACACCGGCGATGTCGCCGCAGTGGGCGAGTACGTCGACGCCCTGCCCACTACGGAAAGCGTGCGAGCCGTCTCGCGCCTCGACCCTGAACAGCGAAGCAGGGTCATGGGCATGCTCGCGCCCGCCGACGCCGCGATCATCGTCGGCTCGTCGCCCGAAACCCAGGCCCGCGAGATCATCAGCCAACTCTCGCCCAAGCAGGCCGCGGCGATCCTGCACGAACTGCCCTCCGCACAGGTCGTCGACATCATTGCGGGCGTCAACGACGAGCACGTCCAGGCGATCCTCAAGGAGATGCGCCCGGACGACGCCGCCGACGCGCGAAGGCTTTCCAAGTTCGAGACCGATGAAGCCGGCGGCTTGATGGTGACGGAGTTCCTGTCGTATCCCGAGACATATACGGCGGCGGATGTGCTCGATGACATGCGCGACAACGCCGAGCGCTACGTCGATTTCGACGTGCAGTACGCCTACTGCGTGTCGTCGTTCGGGGACCTTGTGGGCGTCCTGCGCATGCGGGACCTGGTCCTGATGCCACGGCATCGCCGCCTCTCGGATTTCATGATCCGCACGCCCTTCAGCGTGCAAGTCCACGCCACGCTGGATGACCTTCAGGAACTCTTCGATGAGCGCGGCTACCTCGGCGTGCCGGTCGTGGACGACGGCGGCAGGCTCGTCGGCGTCGTCAAGAAGAGCGACGTTGAAAGCGCGGTGAGCAAGCGGGCCGGCAGCACATACCTCAAGAGCCAGGGCATCGTGATGGGCGAGGAGCTGCGCACCATGCCGGTGCGCGTCCGCTCCTCGCGGCGGCTCGCCTGGCTGACGCTCAACATCGGCTTGAACATGATCTCCGCCAGCGCCATCGCGATCTTCCAGGGCACGCTGGAGCAGGTGATCGCTTTGGCGGTGTTCCTGCCGATCATCTCCGACATGTCCGGCTGCGCCGGGAGCCAGGCCGTCGCTGTGAGCATTCGCGAACTTGAATTGGGCATGATCAAGCCGCGCGAACTCGGCCACGTGCTGTGGAAGGAGATGCAGGTCGGTCTGATCAACGCCTTGGTGCTGGGCCTGCTCATCGCCGCTGTGGCGGTGATCTGGAAGGGGAACGGCTGGCTGGGCCTGGTGGTGGGCGGCGCGCTGGGGATCAATACGATCGTGGCTGTGTGCGTGGGCGGGCTGCTGCCGCTGATCCTCAAACTTCTGAAGCGCGATCCCGCACTTGCCGCAGCACCCATCCTCACCACCGTCACCGACATGTGCGGCTTTTTCCTCGCGCTGAGTTTCGCGACGATACTGCTTTCAAAGTTGACCTGATGAAAAACGCCCGGTTGATTGGCCGGGCGCAAGGGGTAATCAGTGATGTCAACAGGCCATCACGTCGCCGGCACGGTGCGGTCATCGGATTTCACGGGTTGAGCGGATTCGGTGACTGCCCCCGTGCGCGCACCGGCGATCTCAATGTCATCCTCGATCCACCCCAGCAGCACCGGGGCCGCGACCAGCAGCATGTACGCCGTGACCACGAACGCGCCGATGGCGATGACTTCCCAAGGCAGCGTGAAGCAGGCGATCAGTAGCGCGATCGTCATCACGCCCGCGAGGATCGCCACGCCCGTCACGCCTTCGCGTTTCACAATGCGCATGGTGTCAGGATGCACCTGCTGCATCTCAGCGGCGTCTTCCATCACTTCCGCCTCGCCGGCGTTCTCCCGTGCGGCGAACTCCTGATCAGCGGCATGGTCGGCACGTTTCTCCACTTCTCCCGTCAGGATGAACAGAATGTACGAGGCGAGCAGCACGAGTGCAGGAATCGGCGCGAGGAACAGCAGCGGTGAAACCATCACTGCAAGCGTCGCGATCAGGCTGATGCCGATGATCCACCGCAGCACCACGCGCCCTTCCCGCGCCCAGTAATGCAGGAAGCCTTCATGCTCCAGGTGGACCGGTCCAGGTGTGACGTGAATGGTGGGTTCCATGCGCTGTACTCCTGTGAATTGTGGGGATGCGCGAGCGTCTGTTCACCTCCGTACTCCATTAGCGTCGCCGATCCTCGCTGGAAAGCAAGACCCCGCGCAATTCGTTCTTTTCGTCACGAACTCAAATCGCGATTGGCAGGCAATCCGAGCAAGTGTTTGTGAAATCAATCACAGACTCTCTGATGGTGACTACGATTCAGTCGCATGTCACGTGTTGATGCGCCGCCAACAACAGTTGAACCACGAAGCGTGCCGACGCCAGTGCCGCCTTGTCCGCGATGCGGATACGACCTGTCGGGCACCGTTGAGAGCGGAGGCGATCAATGTCCGGAATGCGGGTGGGAATTCACGCCGCAGGACTTGGCGTTGCTTGGCCCCTCGAATCTCAGCGGTGAGCCGCGAAGGTTGAAACCGGCTGAATCGCGGCTTCGCGGGCCGTGGCTTCTGGTCATCCTCGCGCTGATCAGCGTGATGTTCGTTGTTCTGGCGCTGTACCTGGCCCGCGCTTGATCGGTAGCCCCGTCGCTTCCGCCCGAATGTGGCGTCAAAAAGAAAAGAGCCCACGAGCGGAACAGGCGCCGTGGGCAAGGAGGGGGAAGTACAAACTCATATTCGCGAAGGCCCCCGAAGTGGTTCCGGCATTTTTTGTGGAATCTGCATCAACGGCCAGTTCAACGCAAACCATGGCGTTCACATGAGTTATGCAACATGACGTTGATTGAACAGAACCGCGTGGGCGATTAGGGCCATTGGCAACGAGCCGGCTCCGCCGCTGCATCGCATCATCTGTGCAATCAGCCGGTTCATCCGCAACATTCTGTCGCACAGGTCGTGCGTCCTTCCGTTTGAAACGCCCAACGGGGCGCATGTTTCGAGATCAACTGCTCGATAGTCTCGCCAACGAAAGGATATCTCCCATGTCGCTCGGAA
>CAZCGB010000431.1:0-3382 GCA_964498045.1 uncultured Isosphaeraceae bacterium | reverse complement strand
GGCCGACGCGAGATCGGCCACGGCGCCCTCGCGGAGCGTTCGCTTCTGGCGATCCTGCCTGATGTCGAGCAGTTCCCGTACACCATTCGCATTGTCAGCGACATCACCGAATCCAACGGGTCATCTTCGATGGCCAGCGTGTGCGGCGGATGCATGAGCATGATGGATGCGGGCGTGCCGATCAAGAATGTCTGCGCGGGAATCTCCGTCGGCCGCTTCACCGGGCCCGACGGCACCGTCAGCCACGTCACCGACATCATCGGCGAAGAGGATTTCTTCGGCGAGATGGACTTCAAGGTCGCAGGCACCATCGACGGCATCACCGGCATCCAGTTGGATTTGAAGGCACGCGGACTGTGGTTCGATGAGATCGAGAAGATCTTCGAGCAGGCCCGTATCGGTCGGCTGAACATCATCGAGACGATGAAGCGCACGCTCAGCGAGCCGCGTCCGGAGATCAGCAAATACGCGCCGCGCATCATCACCGTGATGATCGATCCGGAGAAGATCGGCAAACTCATCGGCCCCGGCGGCAAGACCATCCGCGGCCTGCAGGAGCAGTTCGCCGTCACCATCGACGTCGAAGAGGATGGCAAGGTCATGATCGCATCGGTTGACGGATCGGCGGGCGAGAGCGCGCGGGCGGCGGTCGAGGCGCTGTGCGCCGAGATCAAGGTCGGCAGCGTCTACGAAGGCAAGGTCGTCTCCACCAAGGAGTTCGGCGCGTTCGTCGAAATCGCGCCGGGGACCGATGGCATGGTGCACATCAGCGAACTTGCGCACGGGTTCGTGAAGACCGTGGCCGACGTCGTGAAGATCGGCGATGCGATCAAGGTTAAGGTCATCAACGTCGATGAGAACGGCCGCATCAAGCTCAGCCGCAAGGCCCTGCTGCCCGCTCCTGAAACCGGGGGTATGGAAGTCGGCGCAGCTGCGGGTGGAGAAGGTGGTGGCGGAGGGCACGGCGGTGGTCACGGCCACAGCGGTGGCGGACATCGTGGAGGAGGCGGTGGCGACCGAGGCGGTCGGGGCCGTGGCGGTGGAGATCGCGGCGGCCGCGGCGGCGGCGATCGTCGGCATTGATTGAACGCTCAAAACGCACAGCGGAATCAAGAGCCCCCGGACTTCACCGGGGGCTCTTTTGATTTCTGAGTTGTCAGCGATGGATCCACGCGCTGCATCGCTCTCGCGCAGCGCCAGACACATTGTCTATCCAGACGCAATGCGGCGTGCGCCTGTGCACGACATGGTGCCGCATGTCAATCTTGCATGCCGCTTCTGCATGCGCACAACGGGGTGTTCTTACTGTGGAAACTCTGAGATGCGAGCGCTCTCATCGCACAACAGGAGATGACACCCATGCACACACCACAGACACTCGTCGCGTGCGCGATCGCGGGCGCGGTTTTTGGCTTTGCCGGAACGACTTGCGCGCAACTCATCACCGAGGACTTGACCGGTCCGCTGTCGGCCACCGACCTTGTCAATGCACTGGTCGGCCCGGGTGTCACCGTGACCAACATTCATTACTCCGGCGCGAACAACGCCGCAGGCACTTTTTCCGGCGGAACCGGGATCATCGGATTCGCCAATGGCATCATTCTCAGCAGCGGTTGCGTCTCCAATGTTGTCGCCGTTGATGGACTGAACAATTCCAGCAGCACCACGTGCGATAACAACGAGCCCGGCGATCCTGATCTCGACCTGCTCATTCCCGGGTACACAACCTTTGACCGCAGCGTGCTTGAGTTCGATTTTCAGTGCGACAACATTCAGGTCATCTCGTTTCAGTACGTGTTCTCATCCGAGGAGTACAACGAGTATGCCAACACAGCATTCAACGACGTTTTCGGGTTCTTCGTGAATGGCGTCAACGTCGCGCTGCTGCCCGACAACGTCACGCCGGTTTCGATCAACAACGTGAACTGCGGCAACCCGGTTTGGGATCCCACGCCGCACAACTGCGGCTACTTCATCAACAACAGTTGCCAGGGGCCTCCGGGATTCCCCGACGTACCGTTCCCGTGCACCATGCCGCGACTGACGGAAATGGACGGCATGACCGTGGTGCTCAACGTGTTCGTTTCGGTCAACCCGGGCGTGAATCACATCAAGCTGGCGGTGGCCGATGCGGGCGATCCGGTGCTGGATTCCAACGTGTTCATCCGCACACAGAGTTTCACCTGCACGCCTCCGGGAACAACCGGCGCGTGCTGCCTGCCGAATGGCACGTGCGATGACGAAACTTCCGCCGACTGCGCCGAGCACGGCGGCGTGTTTCATCTAAATACGGATTGCAAGACGTACAGCTGCTCAACCCCTCCGTGCCCTGCCGACGTCAATGATGATGGCGTGGTGAACGTCAGCGATCTGCTTTCGGTGATCAACCACTGGGGGACATGCCCCGGGCCTTGCCCATCCGACGTCGACGGCAATGGCGTGGTGAATGTCAGTGACCTGCTGAGAGTGATCAACGATTGGGGATCGTGCCCTTAGCGTTGTCGCCCGCTCTTGCTGATGGCAGGCCTTGTGTTCCGCTGCCTCGTGGGGCCGCATGCGTTTGAGCAGGCTGATCTGGTCCGCTTGGTAAACGTCGTGCATCGCGATGCCGGTGATCAGCGGCGCGCGGGTGACGCACTTGTCGATTGCGATCAGCGGCTTGTGCCTGCTCGCCGCGGGAAGGCTCGCGAGGGGCTGGCGCAGTGAGCGTTGCGTTTCCATCAGCAGGGCGACATTCGATTTCCATTCGCGCTCGCTCATGCTCGATGCGGACGCAGGCCGCAAGAACCAGTGGCCGCCTTTGAGTGGGAATGAGCCGCGCTTCTCGCCCGTCAAGCGGCGGCGGAGGAGGACATCGCGGAGGCGGCGACCGGTGCGGCCGCGGCGGCGATCGGCGGCACTGACCTGCCCCGTCAAACCTGTGATCCAAACAAGAAAGCCCCCAGTCTTACAGGGGGCTTTTTTTCTGGCGTCATTCTTTGCCGGTCAATTCACACGGCCGGGCCGATTCAACGGGGAAGCTCTTCCGACACATGGTCGATGGCATCCTGCAGGCTGCCGACGTTGACTACGGCTGCAAGCTGCTTGGCCTTGGCCGCTACTTCTTCGGACGACAGGAACTCGAACGCGCCCTGACGGCCGACGAAATCCAGGCCGAAGGCCATGAGTTTGTTCCGCTCGGCCTGCACGCGCACGCCGTCACCGGGACGAAACACGGGATAGGCGCGTTCGGTCACCATCTCGCCATGCTGATGCAGTTCGCCATGGATCAGTCCGTTCGCCCGAGCATGAGATTCGAATTCCGCGCGAATGGAGGCGAGATTGGCCGGCGAAACATCCTTGGTCGTGGTCTCGACCGACCAATAGTCACGGCCATTGACCT
>CAZCGB010000430.1:0-3390 GCA_964498045.1 uncultured Isosphaeraceae bacterium | reverse complement strand
TTCGACTGCGTAGTCTGCGTCAGATGATCAAGGTCAAGCTCCAGCACATGCTCCGCGGGGATGTTTGCGCTCGCTGCGATGGCCCGCCAATCGTTCAATCGGTCTTCGATGCCACGGCGTCCCCCGCTGTTGCCATCGTGAATTGAATTGGGTGACGAATTCCGCTCACGAAGGCGTTGACCGCCAGAAAGCAGCAGGACCGTTCTCAACGTCCGCGCTTGGGCGAGTTCCGCAAGAAAAGCGCCGACGCCGCGGTCGGGCGTCGTCGTCAGCGAACAGACGACCACGATCGCCGCAGGCAGACGATCACTCTGCGCAAGGTCATCAATGACGCGCCGGCGATCTTCGCGACTGTCGACCATGCCCAGGTCATTCCAGCGCACGCCATGCACCTGCGGCGGCCAGTGATTGCGATCGGCGACAGGCGGCAACTCGAAGCCGAGGATGACGGGCAAACCGGCCTCGGCGATTGATCGCGCTGCGGGCGGTGGTGGCGCCGACGGCCGGACTCGATCGGCCGTCTTCGCGCCGGGCATCACGTCCGGCCGCGCATCCACGACACCAAGCGAGGCGACATCGGGTTCAAGCACATGGCGCAACTGCGCGAACTCCGGCCTCTCAACGTCCAATCGATAGCGCCGTTTGGCCAATCTTCGCCGGCCGAGGCTCCATCCAAGCAAGATCACGCGCGGCGCGAAGCCGTACACCACGATCGACCCGACCAGGAGTCCGCTCCACGCCTGGCTTGCGTCGAAGTTCGCATGGCCGCCTTGTCCGCGCCACTGACTTTCGGCGATCTGCTCGTCGCTGGGCGTGATGAAGCCGGCCAGCCTGGGCGCGCTGCCGATCGCTCGCGTCAGCGGGACATATGTCCCTTCCGAGAGAATCGTCGTTTCCCATGCGAAGGCGTACTGCCGCGTCGACAACAGGAAGAACATCATGCCAAGGCAGCCGACGTTGAACGCCAGCCACAATGCATGACTGATGGATGAGAAGGTCCATCGTCCCAGGCCGCCGCGAAGAAATGCGTGCGACATGCCCCCCACCGCTGCAGCGTACGCCCGGCCGGGATGAATCCGGCGGGCCAGCCACTGGCCGCCGCGCACGATGAATCCGCCGAGCGAAGCGATGGAGAGCAGCGCGCCAGACGACGTGGGAGCGAACATCACGCCGATCCAGATGACAAGCAGGATCGTCTGCGGGCCGAGTGTCGCGGCGAGCACGTGGAAGATGTTGACCGGCTCTTCGTGCGGGACTCCCAGAATTGCGCGTGCTGTCGCAATGCCGCCCAGCAGCGCGAAGAGCAGGCCGGCCATGACCATCGCAATCAGTGCGGTACGCACATGCCGCTGCGCTTCCCGCAGGTCATCGGCATGCGGCAGCGCGTGTGCGCGAAAGATCAGCCGCTGTTCGAAATCGCCACCCGATTCACGTGCAAGATTGTTCGCTTCACGATCCGAAGGCGAGCGCTGGTCAAGTTGCTCCCATGTCGCCGTGGCTTCAGCGAGCATTCGATCATCAAACCGCCTGGGACGATTCGGCCGGTCAGCGGCTTGTTCAACTTCGGGTTTTGACGTGAAAGCCATGGAATGGAAGCGTGCGGACGATTGCGCAAGGCCCGCACGAGCGAGCTCCATCGCAACCCGTGCATCTTATTTGGATCGGGCCGCAGCGCATCTCATCATCAGGATCGATCCGGCCGCTTCGTCCAGTTCGGCCCAACCCGTCCCCGGAGCGGCTGCAGATTCACTCATCGCCGGCACTGACCGGTTCCTTCTGGGATTCCCGCGACTGCGCCGATCGATTGACCGTGCTGTTGGGAAGTTCCTGTCTTGACGCCTTCGCCGCGGTTGAGGCATTCGTCTCAGATTCGATTTCCTCTTCGATCCCCTTGATCCCCTTCTTGAACTCCACGATGCTCCGGCCGACGCTGCGGCCGACTTCGGGCAGGCGGCGGCCGAATATCAACAGCCCCAGCACCAGCAGCACGATCCATTCCCACCCGGTCGGCAGGCCAATGGCAAGCAGCGGCGAATGTGAAGCGAATGGCGGCAACGGGTGTGGCATGAAGTGATTCCAGCGCGAAGCGAGGCGACGCGAGTGTGTTTGACTAGTGATTCTACCGCCATGCGCGGGAAGAATCGCGGCGCGAATGCAACGGGGATTTCTCCACTGATATTGCCGCAATTCACATGGCGAGAGCCGATAACGACCTTCGTGGACAAGCCGTCGGCCGCTGGCGGCGGTTTCGCATGCGCAGTAGGTTCCTCACCATGAAACTGGCTTCTCACCGCACCATGAACACGCTCGCCCATCCGATCGCTCGAACCGCCCTTCTTTTCCTGTTCACGCTCTCGATCGCAGCCTGCAAGAGCAAGCCGACGGTCGAAGCGGCCAAGCCGGGCCCCGACTATTCGAAGCAGTTGCCGCCCGGACAGTCGGCGTTGCGACTCGTCACCGATCCAGCCCGCATGCCCGACATCGCCGGCGCGTATCGGAATCGCGATGTGTTTCTCATGGATGGCATCGATCAGAGTCTGAGCTGGTTCGCAGCGCCGTCGAGCAAGACGTTTTACCCGTTCGATTCCTTCACGCACGAGCAGGCCCGCGTCAGCCTGGTGGCGTTCAAGGAACTGCTGAATTCCTCATCCACCGAAGCGGACTTCACCGCCAAGGTGAAGGAGCAGTTCGATGTGTACGAATCCGTAGGCTACAACAACGAGGGCATTGTGCTCTTCACCGGGTACTACGCAGGCGTCTTCAACGCCAGCAAGACCCGCACCGAGCAATTCAAGTATCCGCTGTACAAGCGGCCGGCCGACCTTGCGACCGATCCCAAGACCGGGGAGCCGCTCGGCCGCAAACTCCCTGACGGGTCCATTGTGCCGTATTACACGCGCGCTGAGATTCAGAAGAGCGATATGTTTGCGGGCAACGAACTGGTCTGGCTGGACGACGCGCTCTCGGTGTACATCGTGCAAGTCAACGGATCGGCGAAACTCCGCATGACCGACGGGAGCGAGATGTACGTCGGCTACAACGGCAAGACCGATCGACCTTACTACGGACTTGGAAAATCGCTCGTCGAAGCCGGCATGATTCCCGCCAACGAGCTCAGCCTGCCTCGCATCCGTCGCGCGTATCGCGAAGACCCGCAGCGCGTGCAGCAGCTGATGAACAACAATGAGTGCTATGTGTTCTTCACCGAATACGGCAAAGACAAGTGGCCGGCCGGCTCGCTTGGCGTGCGCGTCAGTCCCGAAACCACGCTTGCCACAGACAAGAAGATCTACCCGCGAGGCGGAGTGCTTATCGTCGATACCCAGGCGGTGACGCTCAGCATGGGAAAGAAACGATTCCTGCGTTTCATGCTTGATCAGGACACCGGCG
>CAZCGB010000429.1:0-3400 GCA_964498045.1 uncultured Isosphaeraceae bacterium | reverse complement strand
CATCGGCTACGCATGTGCGCCAGGAAATGGGGGGGCCGTGGCGAAGGCGATGGCCAAACTGCAGAGCCAGATGACCAGCAACATCACGTCGTTCGTGAATCCAGCGATCGTCGAGGCCCTGGCCAATGGCGCGGAGTCCGTGGAAGTCATGCGCCAGGCGTTTGCCAAGCGCGCGGTGCTGATCCATGACCTGCTCAA
The DNA here is from genome assembly GCA_964498045.1 of uncultured Isosphaeraceae bacterium. GTDB lineage: Bacteria > Planctomycetota > Phycisphaerae > Phycisphaerales > SM1A02 > DATKJG01. The sequence goes on along the minus strand of CAZCGB010000429.1, from coordinate 3,202 downwards.
GGCGATGCCCGGCGTGCGCTGCCCGAAGCCGACCGGGGCGTTCTATGTGTTCCCCGACATCAGCGCGCATTTCGGCAAGGCCAGCGCAGGCGGGCGCGCGATCAATTCGGCGCAGTCATTTGCGGAGGCGTTCCTGGAAGAGTCGCAGGTCGCGGTCGTTCCCGGCGAGGACTTCGGCGAATGCGCACGGAGTCACGTGCGGCTGAGTTTCGCGTGCAGTGAGAAGAACATTGAGGAAGGCTGCCGCCGGATGCGCGGTTTCATCGAGGCGTTGAAGTGAGTCGCCGCTTGCGGCTTCATCTGCTCACCACTTGGAGTCTGCCAAGTTCTCGCGCCGGCTAAGCCGCAAGCTGCAGAATGTGCGCGTCGCGATTTACTTCCTCGCCAATTCCGCTTCGATCGCCTTGATCATGTCATCCGATGTCGGTTTCACCTTGGACTCGAAGCGGTTCACGACCGTACCGTCGCGCGCAACAAGGAATTTGGTGAAGTTCCACTTGATCTCGCCTGCGAACTTGGCGTCGGTGTCGCTGGAAGTGAGGAACTTGTACAACGGACAGATGCCTTCGCCCTTGACGATGACCTTGGCGAACATCGGGAAAGTCACGCCGTAGGTCTTCGTGCAGTAGGCCTTGATCTCATCGTTGGTCCCCGGTTCCTGCTCGCCGAATTCATTGGCGGGGAAGCCCAGGATGACCAGGCCTTGGTCCTTGTACTTCTCGTACACCGCCTGGAGGTCCTTGTACTGCGGCGTGTAGCCGCACTTGCTGGCAGTGTTCACCATCAGCACGACCTTGCCTGCGAACGTCGAGAGGTTGACGTCCTTGCCGTCAATGTCCTTCATCGTGAAGTTGAGCGCGGGAGGCGTTTCAGCGGCAACGTGCTCGCCGCCGCGCGCCGCGAAGGCAATCAGCGCGATGAGGGCGAGCGAGGCGGCGAGGACCGGGGCGGCGAATGTGGGGTGCGGCATGAGGAAAAGGGTAGCACCGATCGCCGCTTGCGGCTTCGCGGCCCAACCATGAGATGGAATTGGTCACGACGCGGGTAATATCCAATTACGCGGTGGGAGATGCATCTGAAGGCCCATTCGGCGGCGAAGTCGGCGGATGCACACCCACCGGCGCAGTGAAGTTCTCTCGAGGCGTGCCGCATTCAGGGCACACTGGCGACTGCGGCGAGTACCGCAGGTCGTACCCGCAGCTTCGGCAGCGCTGATTGGCGTCGAAGAACACCGTCCAACGCGGACCGAATTGCTCGATGAAGCACAGTCCGTAGCAGCGCATGAACACGGCGAACGGCAGCAGGATCACGGTGCCCACGAACGGCACGGCGGTGATGCAGCACGTCGCACACGTCGCGGCGAAGCTCAGACCGGTGATGACGATCATGAGCAGGATCTTCATCAGGTAGAAGAGCACGATTTCGCCCAGGTAGCCGGCGACGATTTCGCGCTTGACCAGTTGCCACGCTGGTCGCACGCGCAAGTTGTGCAGGTACATCGCAGGCACGACGAAATCGAGCAGCAGCATGCGCACGAGCATGAACGCCAGCGAGGTGGCGATGAAGAGGACGGCGGTGGAGACAATGGCGGTGATGGCCATGCCGCCGAAGTGTTGCGCGCGAAGGTCTGGCCAGGCGATCGCGGCGCCAATGACGACGATCGCGATGCCGGTGGAGAACCCGATGAGATTGAGCAGCAGCGACCAGCCAAAGAGACTGTTGCCAAGCTGCTTGAAGGCGCCCCATGGTTCAACGACAGCGCCGTGGTTCTGCACGATGCCGTCGATGAACATGAATTTGCCGCGGCTGGCCAGCCATGTGAACAATGCGGTCGCGGCGAATGCAGCAAGAATGCCCGCAAGAATCACCACGGAGACCGTCAACCAGTTCGCGCTGATCCATTGGATCCACGCATGCATGACGTCATGGGGCTGCGTCGAAGCCTGGGTCGCCGGTTGCGATCCCGGACCGGTGGCGGGCACGGTTGTCGGGCGCGGTGGCGCAGGCGGTCCCCATCTGCCGGGGATGTTGGAAAAGTTGTACCCGCCGCCGCCCCCGGCATCACACTGCGAGAGAAACGCGCAGAGCCCCAATGCCAGCCATTTTTTGACGTCAAAAGTGCTGAAGAGCACGTAGCGGGTTCGGGCGACGGCACGAGAGACGGCGAAACCGACAGAAATGGACATGCCCGATTATCCCGGAAATCAGCAGAGAAATGTCGCAACGAAGCCGCTCGATCAGCCACGATGACCGTCAAGTCCAGTCGCTCGTGCGCAACTGCCTGTTGGCGTTAGGCTTGCAAGAACAGGGCCGATGGTCGACCAGCCGGCCGCAGATCTGGTTCGACGCCCGTTGTTTGGACGCGCTCGCCTGCAGCTGCTACACTTCGCGGCTCAAAAGATTGTCGAAACTGTGGAATTTTACAAAGGAACGAGCGACGGATGACCATCGCCGCTGAGACACGTACGAAATTGATCACGGAATACCGCCGGCATGAGAAGGATGCCGGCTCTCCTGAAGTGCAGATCGCGATTTTGACCTCGCGCATCGGTGAGCTGACCGAGCACCTCAAGGGACATCCGAAGGACCATGCCGGCCGACGAGGCCTGGTGATGATGGTCGGCCGGCGCAACCGCCTGCTGCGATACCTGGCGCGATCCAATCGCACCGCGTATCAGGCGACGATCAAGAGGCTTGGCCTGCGCAAATAACGACGAGAGATTTTCACGGCACACCCAATAGGACGTGCCGTGTTTGTTCATACTCGATTCAAGTTTCTTTCCCGCAGCCGAAACACATCAGCGGCAGTGGGCGAGCGACAGAACAGCAATCGGCGATCGGCTCTCGGCATGAATGCTGAAAGCCGTATTCCGTCGGTGATCAAGGCCTCTGTCACCCGCCTTCTGCCTCTTGAGTGCCCTGGCTGCACTCAACCCGAGCGACGTGTGCGCAAACTTGTCTGCATCCCAAATGATGCGTCAGGGCGGCGCGGTCGCTGCAAGACCAGAAAGGCAGATGCAACTCAATGTCAGTGATCAGCGTGGAACGTGAAATCGGCGGGCGCGTGTACAAATTGGAAACGGGCAAGATCGCCAAGCTCGCCACGGGCTCGGTCATCGCGTCGTATGCCGAATCATCGGTGCTCGCTGCCGCCGTTCGCGCCAACCCTCGCCCGGGCTTGGATTTCTTTCCACTGCAGTGC
>CAZCGB010000428.1:0-3406 GCA_964498045.1 uncultured Isosphaeraceae bacterium | reverse complement strand
TCGTGAACTGGTCGTGGGAGAGGACTCCGGCCCCGCATCTGCTGACGACTGGCAGCGCTTGAGCGACCTGGAGAATTCCTATCCGCAGGCGTTCGAAAGCGAGGATTACTCGGCGCCCACACATGCCGGTGCGCGCAGCAACGGCGAGCGCGATCGCAAACTGGACGCGATGGCCAACATCGCCGCACGCGGAGCGAGCCTGACCGATCAGCTGCTCGACCAGTGGCGTTTCGCGGAGGTGGATACGGACATCGCCGCTGCGGGCGAGCGGATCATCGGCTACATCGATGCCGACGGGCTGCTGAGCGCCGATCTGCCCACCATCATCGATCAGAACCGCGTTGTTCCCGGCGTGGATCCCGAACTTCTTTCGCCGGAACTGTTCGCCCGTGCGCTGATCGCGGTACAGCATCACCTTGAGCCGCCCGGCATCGGAGCGCGAACGAATCAGGAGTCTTTTCTGCTGCAGATCGATGCGATGGAGGCGGACGATGACCCTGATGATGAGTGCGATTGGGACGATGTGCGGCTTCTGATCGCCGAGCATTGGGACGATCTGCTGCAGAACCGCCTTCCGAAGATTGCGCAGAAGACGCAGTTTTCAATGGAGCGGATTCATGCGGCCATGGAACTGATGAAGCGGTTGAAGCTCAACCCCGGCCGCGAGCTCGTGGACGCCGAGGTCGCGCCGATCATTCCGGATGTGATCGTGGAGTACGATGAGAACCGCGACCAATACGTGGCGGCATTGAGCGACGGGACGATGCCGTCGCTGCGCATCTCGCCGCGCTACGAACAGATGGCCAAGGACAAGGGTGTTGATACGCAGACGCGTGAGTTCGTCGGCAACAACGTGCGCAATGCGCAGTGGCTGATCGAATCGATCAACCAGCGGAAAAACACGCTGCTTCGCGTGGTGAACGTGGTGCTTGCGCGCCAGCGAGACTTCTTTGATCAGGGGCCGCAGGCCCTTAAGCCGCTGCCGATGATCGAAGTCGCCGATCAGCTTGGCATCCACGTGGGCACGGTGAGCAGGGCAGTGGCCGACAAGTGGCTGCAGACGCCGCGTGGTCTGGTCGCCCTCCGCAAGTTCTTCAGCGGCGGCACCGAGACGCAGTCGGGCGAGTCGATGAGCTGGGAAGCGGTGAAGGCGACGCTGCGTGAGATCATCGACGGTGAAGATCGCGCCAGCCCGCTCAGCGATGATGCGATCGTCGACGAGCTGAAGAAGCGCGGCATCGACATCGCCCGTCGAACAGTCGTCAAGTACCGTCAGCAACTGGACATTCCGCCGGCGCGGCGTCGAAAAGTGCATGCCTGACCAACGCACGAATTGCAGTCGAAGCGGGTGAAACTGCGCCGAAAATGCCGTCTGCGATGAGCCCATCCCCCGAGCGCCGGCGCAAATTGCGATTTGAAGTCCGGGAATGCCGAATTCCCAGGGGTGAGCTGGCCGATGAGAGTGGATCGGCATTCTCTGCGCGGTGATGGATGTCACCACGGAGCGGCCGCATGCAGCGCTGGCGACGTCTTCCATGGGAATCACCACGACACCTGCGTACGTGCTCTGGCTCGGGCCGACCGGCCTCTCGGTGGTGCGCGCCCTTGGTCGCGAAGGCGTGCCGGTGGTGGCGTTGCACCACGATGCCCGCGATCCCTCGACTAGCACGCGATACGCGCGCGTCAAGATCCTGCCGTCGATTGATGACGACGAGCAGGCATGGTTGGATTTTCTGCTGGAGGAAGGCCGCGGGTTCTCGCCGCTGAAGGCTGTGCTGATCACGGCGGCCGACAAGCATTGGCAGTTTGTGGCAAAACATCGCCGTGCGCTGGAGAAGCACTTTCTCTTCGCCATGCCCGAAGCGGCGGACATTCTGGAATGGCCGACGAAGCCCTGGCAGCACATCGCGGCGAAGCGCGCCGACATTCCGCATCCCCGTTCCGCGACGCCACGCACGGTTGAAGAACTTCAGCGCGTCGCCCGCCAGGTGGCGTATCCCTGCATCATCAAGCCCGCGCTCTCGCACGACTGGCTCATGCACTACGCGCAGAAGCTCGCGTTTGTGCGCGATGAGAACGAGCTCCTGCGACGCGGCGTGGAAGCCCTGGGTCACAACCTGCTGTTCACCGTACAGGAGTACATTCCGGCGGAAGACCACGACGTCTATGGTCTGTTCTGCTGCGTCGATCGCCGCAGTCAGCCGCTGGCGCTGTGCGTGTCGCACAAGATTCGGCAGTTTGAGCCGCGCTTCGGCTGCGCTTCGTGCAGTGAGAGTGTGCACGAGCCGCGCGTCGTCGAACTTGGCCTCAAGCTCATGCAGTCGATGGAGTTTCATGGCATCGCCAGCATCGAGTTCAAGCGTGACCCGCGTGATGGCGAATTCAAACTGATGGAAGCCAACCTCCGCGCGCCGCTGATGATCGGCCACGCCATCGACAGCGGCGTCAACCTGCCCTACGCGCACTATCGCGATCTCATCGGCGACCCGTTGCCCCTGCAACTGCCCAAGCGTCTTGGCCGTCGCGTCGGTCTGATCGGACACGACTACCTGACCGCGAAGTACTATCGAAGCCTCGGGCTGCTTTCCATGCGCAAGTGGCTCTGGTCATGGCTTCGCACGCGCGATCTGCATTTCGCATGGGATGACATGGCGCCGGTCACCGGCTACGCGCACGCGCTGCTCGACAACTGGCGTCGCGGCAAGTTCCGGCAGTTTCCCGACACGTTCCCCACCCCAGAACAATGGAAGGCCGGCGAGTGGGACGGCACGCAGATCGAACCGCGTTTTGTGCCGACGGTGGCGAAGCCGGCGGCAAGCGCGGCAGCTGCGTGAAATCGTCGCCTTTGCGCGCTGATACGCCGGAAAGCGGCCGTCCTTGGGTTCACAGACACAACCTCCCGCGTACGTTCTCTGGCTTGGCCCGACAGGGCTGACCTTTGCGCGCTCTCTTGGCCGTGCCGGCGTCGATGTCACAGCGTTGCATCACGACGCCCACGAGGCGAGCGCCGGCACGCGATATGCGAAGGTCATGTACCTCCCGCACATCAAGTTCGGCGAATCACCCTGGCTGGAGTTCCTGCTGGATGAAGCCCGGCGACTGGACGGGCGGAAGGCCGTGCTCATCCCCGCATCCGATGCATCGTGGCTGATGGTGGCCAAGCATCGTCACGCGCTGGCCGAGCATTTTCTCTTCGCCTTGCCTGACGGGGATGGGCTTGAGCAATGGATGGCGAAGCCCTTTCAGTATGCGGCGGCGGAGCGCGCGGGAGTGCCGTACCCTCGCACCATTGAGCTGCGCACGGTGGATGAACTTCGCGTATCCGCGGAACGCATCGGCTATCCGTGCCTGCTCAAGCCCGTGCTTTCGCACTGCTGGCAGGAGCAGTACGGCAGCAAACTCGCAT
>CAZCGB010000427.1:0-3417 GCA_964498045.1 uncultured Isosphaeraceae bacterium | reverse complement strand
CGAACGTGATCAAGAAACTCATTGGCAAACTCCGCCTGCCCGCAGGCGAAGACCCGATCGTCTGCTCCGGCGCTACCGGGGAGGGCGTCAAGCAAATGCTCGAAGCGTGCTGGAACATGCGCGGCAAGACGAAGCCTCTCACAGGCTGGAGCGCGGAACGCGCGAAGGCGTGATGAATGACCCACCAAAAGGCAAACCGCCCCGCACGTTCTGAGCGGCGGGGCGGTCTTGGGGTTGATGAGCGCTGCGGCTCATCGCGGCCGCGGGCAGCGGCCGAATGCTGTTGTGTTGTCGCCCCTTCCGATGCCCTCCCGATTTCCCTTGATGAACGCAGAGCGCGAAGAGCGATGCCCTTACTTCTTGCTCACGCCTTCAACCTTGATCGCCACACCCTTCTTGTGCGTGACGGTCAGGTTGGACCGTTCCTTGACGATCTCGTCCCACTTGACGATTTTCCCATCAAGCATGAAGACGGTGGCGTCGTTCCAGGTCACAATGACGTCCTTCGCGCCTTCCGCGCCGGAATTGATGTTGAACGACTTGGCGGCGGCGTCGATCTTGGTGACGTTGCCGCGCGAGATTTCCTGTGCGCCTTCATCCTGAACGGCAGTCGCCGTGGCGGGCGACGAGGTCGTCGGCAACGTGACTGGCAGGGACAGCATGGCAGGAACAACGAGCATGGAAAGCAGTTTCATGATGAAGAACTCCTCAAGGCTGGTTTTTCGTACAAAGCCGATCGATTAAGAGATTTCGTCGGCAGGGCGATTGGTCGGTGCAGGCGTGCATCGAACCGCGACGGCGATGATGCACGCACGATCTTCATGAGACACTACGGCGCGTGCGCCCGCTCGCGTATCGGGTACGATTCTGATCTGCGTGATGCATGTTGAAGGAAGCGGGAATCAGCCGCAAACAAGCGGATCGGACGCGCAGGATCAGGCTGAATACCGATGCGCGTCTCTCGTAAGTCGAAACATGTCCACCCGCACCCCTCATGTCGTGATCCTTGGCGGCGGGTTCGCCGGTCTGTCCGCGGCGAAGACGCTTGGCGGACGTCGTTCACCGGTGCGCATCACGCTCATTGACCGTTGCAATCATCATGTGTTTCAGCCGCTGCTGTACGAAGTGGCGACGGCGGCGCTCTCGCCCGCCGACATCGCTGCACCGATACGCAAAGTGCTCTCGAATCGGCGCAACGTGCGGGTGATCATGGGCGAGGCGAAGGCGATCGACACCGCCAATCGGCTGGTGAAACTCACCGATGCCGAGATGCACTACGACTATCTGATCGTGGCCACGGGCGCCACGCATTCATACTTCGGCCACGATGACTGGGCGAAGTTCGCCCCGGGTCTCAAGAGCCTGGACGATGCCACGGAGATACGTCGGCGGTTCCTGCTGGCGTTTGAGGAGGCTGAGCGCGAGGCTGACGAGGCGATGCGCCGCGCCAAGCTCACCTTTGTGATCGTCGGCGGCGGGCCCACAGGTGTCGAGATGGCGGGAACGATGATTGAACTTGCGCGGCGCGGCATCCCCCGTGATTTCCGACTCATCGACACGCGCACGGCGCGCGTCATGCTCATCGAGGCTGCTGATCGCCTGCTGCAGGCGTTCCCGCGGGATTTGTCGAAACGCGCCCAGCAGGACCTGGAGAAGATGGGCGTCGAGGTGATGCTCAACCACATGGTGGTGGATATTGACGGGGAAGGCGTCACGATCCGTCAGGGCGAGAGCGAGTCCCGCATCATTGCCGAGAACGTCGTATGGGCGGCGGGCGTGAAGGCCTCGCCGATCGGAGCGACGCTGGCTGGCGCAGCCGTTGACCGCGCCGGCCGCGTGATCGTGCAGGGCGATCTGACGATTCCAGGTCATCCGGAAGTCTTCATTGTCGGCGATCTCGCCGCGGCGAACGACGGCAAGACCGGCGCGACTGTCCCCGGCATCGCCCCGGCGGCGATCCAGATGGGAACATACGTCGGCAGGATCATCGCGCGCGAAGCAAGTTCAGCTCGGTCTGCGTCGCACTCGGATCATCCATCGGAAACGCGTGCAGCATCGCGCCGGCCGTTTCATTACGTTGACAAGGGCATGCTCGCGACCATCGGCCGCGCCCGGGCGGTGGGCCTGATCTTCGGGATGAAAGTCAAAGGCCTCTTTGCGTGGCTGATGTGGGCGGGCATCCACATCATGTATCTCATCGGCTTCCGCAACCGGGTGATCGTGATCCTGCAATGGGCGTGGGCATATCTGGTTTTTCAGCGTGGTGCGAGGTTGATCACGGGCACACCCAAAGTCGAATTGCGCACACCTCGAAACGATGAGCATCAGGAATTCGGTCCAGGCGCCTAAGTGCCCGGGCCTTCTCCATGCTGATTCAACTCACGCCCACTGCCTCGGCGTCGCGATCGCTGAGCATGCCGCCATCGCTGCGCAGCCGGACCGTGCCGTCGCGCTTCCAGCTGCGCTCGCAGCGCGGCTCGTTGCGCAGATCGTTCACCGCGATCTCGCCCGCTGAAATGAACTTCACGCGCGAGACGCCCAGCATGTCCGGCCAGTCGACGGCGAACTTCTTGAGTGTGCCGTCGGCATCGACAAGCACCACTTCGGCGTCCAATGGATTGTCGATGCCGTGGGCTTTCGCCTCTTCAAGCGCCTTCTGCGCGGCTTCGCGGGCGGCGATGGCCCTCGGCCAGTCGGCGTCGGCGGCAAATGCCAGCGGCTTCGCCGTGAGCATGTGCACGCTGCCGGCCGCGGAGGCGTCACCGGCGGTTCTGCGCAAGCTGCGATTCGCTTCATCCGCGGTGTGTGGCAGGATCGGCGCAAGCAGGCCGCAGATCATCTCCGTCAGCACCCACATCACGGCTTGCGTCGCGCGGCGGCGCTGGGAATCCGCCCGATCACAATAAAGGCGATCCTTCACCGCGGCGCAGTAGAACGCAGACAGCGCGTCGTTGCTGAAGTCGTAGATCAATTGATTGGCGGTGCGGAAGTCGTAGCTCGCGTATGCCGCGAGCACGTCACTCTGCAACCGCGCAGCCTGCTGCAGGATGTATCCGTCGATTGAAGCGGGGGAGATATTCCGCACATCGATGTTTGAGCCGTCGAAATCAAAGAGGTTGCTCAAGAGGAAGCGTAGCGTATTGCGCACCTTGCGATAGGTCTCGCCCGCAGCATCGAAGAACGCGACATCCATCTTGATGTCGTTCTCGAACGCAAGCGAACTCACCCACCAGCGGCAGACATCCGCGCCGAAACTCTTGAGCAAGTCCTCGACTTCCAGCGTGTTTCCCAGGCTCTTTGACATCTTCTTGCCGTCTTTGTCCACGATGAAGCCGTGCGTGAGCAGGGCCTTGAACGGCGCCTGTCCAGTCGCGCCGGCAGCACATAGCAGAGATGCCTGGAACCAGCCGCGATGCT
>CAZCGB010000426.1:0-3427 GCA_964498045.1 uncultured Isosphaeraceae bacterium | reverse complement strand
GAGGCCCAGAAGGCGTACCAGCAGGAGAAGGCCCCGATCACGATCGTCATGATCCCTGCCGGGACCAGCAGGAACAGACCGATCGTCGCGATCACGATCTTGAACGAAGGCCTGCGCAGCACGAGCGTGTACGACGCCAACGACGGCCGACTCATCCAGATGATCCGCACCGAGCCGATCCAGGGCATGCCCATGATGCGCATCACGCAGTTGAACCTGGTGGGGATGGAGTAAGCGCAGGTGCGCCTTCGCAGCAGCTTCAGACAGAATGCTGATCCTCCCATGCGCGGAAAGCCGCTTGAAGGTTGAAGGCCATTTATACAGGATTCAACCTCATGATCTCGATCTCCTCATCGCGCTCGTTGTTTCCGCTCTCGCTGGCGACACTTTGCAGCTGCGAAGCGATCTGCGCCGCCGCCCAGCAATCGCCCCCGCCCGAATTCCCCGGCGTCATCGCCCAACAGCCCGGCCAGCAGCAACAGCGGCTGCAGCTCAAGCCGCACTTGCTGGTGCAGAATGTCCCGGGCGCGCAGGAGTGCCCCGCGCCCGATTGGATTCAGCCGGGCATGCGCATCACCTACTTCACCTCGGTGGCGCAGATCAACGATGCGGCCGGGTCGGTGGGCATGGTGGAGGATCCCAACGGCAACATCACCGATTCCAGCGGCAGGCATTACCGCCACGGTTCAGCGGTCGGGCTGGGCACGGGCGGCGCGGGATGGGATTGCGTTGAGGTTCTTGCGGTGGAACCGGGAATCATCGTGCTAGAGATGAGGCAGTTCTCCAACACCAACGGCATGCAGGGCCCGGTCACGCCGCTCACGTCGACCACGCTCTTCGCGCATCCCTCCGGCTGCGACTTCTTCCTGCATCCGCGATTGCTGGCGCAGCTGCCGCAGCAGACCGGGAACGGCGTGAACCTGATCAAAGGCCAGATGCAGCATCGCGGCCGCAACTACAACATGGTGCTGACCAGCGTGGAGATCCCGAACTCGCGCACAAGCTCGGTGTACGACCTCGCCAGTGGCGTGCAGATCTCGCACAACGAGTCATCGCAATTCGATGGCGGCGTCGCGTACAAACAATCGGGCGACACCTACGACCCGCAGCGCAACACCTCGCGCATGCTCGCGAACAACCAGTTCATCGACGCCAAACAAATCGCCAAGCCGTGGAAGACCATGCAGATTCCCGGCTGGGCCCGCACCGTGAAGAAGCTGCGCTACCAGGGACAGCGCATCGACAGCGGCACGCCCGAGATGGGCCTCGGCCGCCTCGTCACCAACATCAGCATCGAATACGAGACCATCTACGTCGGCCAGACCTTCACCGCGTACCGCACGAAGAACACGCAGCAGATGGAGAACATGCCTGCGATGGAACCCATGGTCGGCATGTCGGCTTGCGGCCCGGGCGCGCTGATGGGCTTGTGGATGGACCCGGCCGCGCTCGCCACGCTCAAGACCGGGCAGTTGGTCGACAACGACACGAACGTCGGCGTCAAGTTCGGCTGCGAATTCGCAGGCCCGGGCAACGACGGCAAGCCCGTGGTGGTCCTGGCCATGGGCAACGAGTTGTACAAATCGACCACCACCTACGACGCCACCACCGGACGAGTGCTGGCGGCGGCGAAAATCGAGAAGTCGCCGACCACTGGCGGAACCATCACCACGCAACTGACGTTGACGGCGATGGAGTGAATGCCGAGGGGCGTGCGCACGCCGTCGCTCCCGCGCGAGGGATCGTGAACACAGTTGGGCATGTGGGATGCGCAAGCAGCGTGGAAACGGGGCGAGGCACGCATGCGATGCCAGCACGTCAAATCCTCCCTGCACGTCAAGTCCTCACGGCAAACGTAAACCGGCGCAAAGGCCCGAGAGGTATTTCTGTATTTCGCGAAAACACGTTTTATAAAACGTGTTTTCGCGAAATACCGAGATACGCACGTGAGACTCGGTGGTGCGTCGGCTGACTGGCTATTGGCATGACGATTCTCCGAACTGTGAAAATGCCGTGATTTCACGCCAGGACCGCGGGTTTTTCAGAAACGACCTCCCTGACCGCTACACCCTTCGGCACGCGATTGTCAGCCCCCCCCGCCCGCCCCCCGGCAACGCGTCCAAAGGAGTTGCGCATGCGCCGGTCATTCTTCACCGTTGCACTGGGTCTGAACGTTTCGTTGTTCGCGTCGTCGGCTGCGATGGCGCAGCAAGCCGCGACCCCCGCAAACACAACACCGCAGCCTCCGGCGACAACCACATTCCCCGCGACCATCGCGCAGCAGCCTCCCACACCATCACAACCCATCGACTGGCCCATCCATTATCTCGTGATGGATCAGCCCAACGTGCGGCAGTGCCCCAACCCCGATTGGATCAAGCCCGGCGCCAGGCTCACGTTCTTCTCCGCCAGCGCCAGCGTCCAAGGGGCCAGCGGCGTGAGCATCGTGCCTGATCCTGCCGGCGACATCGTCGATTCCAAGGGTCGGCGCTATAAGGAGAACCCGTCAGGCAGCGTGAGCGGCGGCGTCGGCGGCGCGGGCTACACCATCGTCGATGTCGTCGCCGTCGAACCCGGCGCGGTCGTGCTGGAGACGCGTACTTATTTGCTCACCCAGGGCATGTCGGGCCCGTTGAGCATGATCGGCGAATACGGCGTCGCCGTGCATCCTTCCGGCTGCGACTACTTCCTGCATCCCAAACTCCTCAAGCAGATCCGACTCGTCGATCCCGACGCCAACGATCAGGGCGTGTCCATCATGCGCTCCAGCGAACTGTTCAACGGCAAACGCTTCGACGCCTTGCGCTTCACCGTCAACGCCAAGGGCCGCGGCTCAACCGTGTACGACCTCACCAGCGGCGTGATGCTCTCCTACCAAGGCTCCGCCGCAACGGCCGCAAGCGGCCTGGTGTTCACCGGCACATCCATCAAGAGCGGCGGCGGGGGCAACACCTACGTCATGAACCGCTTCGTCTCCAGCCGCGAACTCAAACTCCCCTGGCTGAACCAGCAGATGCCCGATTGGGTTCACGTGAAGAAGCACATGCGCTACGCCGGAACCGTCACGACCAAGGGCCCGCCCAACCTGGGCATTCCCGACGTTTCGCTGGCGATCTCCGCGGACATCAAGACCACCTACGTCGGCCGCACGTGGAGCGCGCATGAGATGCGCGTCGAGCAGCAGTCGGCGGGCGATCTCGCCAACGATCCCATCGTCGTCGTCCGCGCCACCGGCCCTGGGTCCATCGGCGGCATGTGGATGGACCCGCGCGCTTTGCAGCAACTGCGCACCGGCCAGGTGCTCGATCAGGACTCCACGCTCGCGTCGTCCACCGCGGTGGAATACGTCGGCAACGGAAATGACGGACGTCCGGTCGTCGTCATCACCACCACCGCGCCGACGTCGAAAGGAAGCACCATCTACGAC
>CAZCGB010000425.1:0-3432 GCA_964498045.1 uncultured Isosphaeraceae bacterium | reverse complement strand
AGCTGCAACTCAACGTGATGGAGCCGGTGATCGCTGCGTGCATCTTCGAAAGCCAGATGCTGCTGATGAACGCCTCGCGCACGCTGCGCGTGCATTGCACCGACGGCATCACCGCCAACGCCGATGACTGCCGCATGTTCGTCGAGCGGTCCATCGGATTGGTGACGGCCCTCAATCCGCACATCGGGTACGAGAAATCCACCGAACTCGCCGCCGAGGCGTTGCGCAGCGGCAAGGGCATCGTCGAACTGGTGCGTGAACGGGAACTGCTGACCGACAAGCAGATCGCGCAGGTCCTTGATCCCGTCGCCATGACCGGTGGCGCGGCAAGGAAGAAACGTCGCAAGTAGTTCGGTCCGCATCGCACTCGATCACTCGGAGGTTCTCCATGATCTGGCTCGAACTGCTTGTGGTGGTTTCCGCGATCTTCATTGGAGCGCGCGTGGGCGGCGCGGGATTGGGAACTGTCGCTGCGCTCGGCCTGGCGGTGTTGGTCTTCGTGTTCGGCCTTCCGCCTTCTTCGCCACCAGGCACGGTGCTGGCGATCGTCGTCGCGGTGGTGACCGCCGCGTCCTGCCTGCAGGCGTCGGGCGGAATGGATCTGCTGGTCACGCTCGCTGAGCGCTCGCTTCGCGCAAAGCCGAAATGGATCACGTTCGTCGGCCCCGCTGTCGCATACGTCTTCACATTTTGCTCCGGCACCGGACACGTCGCGTACGCCATCCTGCCGGTGATCGCCGAGGTCGCGCGGAAGGCGGGCGTCCGTCCCGAGCGGCCGATGTCCATCAGCGTCATCGCCAGCCAGCAGGCCATCACCGCCAGTCCGCTGTCGGCGGCGACGGCCGGACTGCTGGGCCTGCTCCTCGCCAGCGGACTCACCATCGCGGGGAAGCCTGTGCAGCTCTGGCACATCTTGGCCATCTGCATCCCCAGCACGTTCCTTGGCTGCATGATCGGCGCGCTGGCCGTGTCGTTCGTCGGCAAGGACCTCGCGGATGATCCCGAATACCAGGCTCGGCTCAAAAGCGGATCGATCGAAGCGCCCAAGCCGATGCCGCGACTGGAAGGCGACGCACGTCGTCGCGCCATCGGGTCGGTCGTGACCTTCCTCGCCGCGGCGGCGCTCATCGTCGGCTTCGGCATGGTCGAAGGCCTGCGTCCGACATACGACCAGGTGAAAACCCCCTCGGGCACCATGTCGGCGGTGCAGATCGAGAACGCCATCAGCGACCTGGCCGATCCGGAACGCGGCAAGGAGATCATCACGCGCGAGCAAATCGCCGAACGTCTGCAGACCATCCGCGACAAGCCCGCGGACATCCAGAGCGTCGCGGTCGGCATGTCCAGCATCATTCAGATCATCATGTATTCGGCTGCGGGCCTGATGATGCTGTTCTTCGGCGCCAAGCCCGGCGAGGCGATCAAGACTCCCGTCGCCTCGGCGGGCGTCGTCGCAGTCGTCTCCATCGTCGGCCTGGGCTGGATGGGCAACTGCTTCTTCGACGGCAACCAGACCGCGATCGTGTCGACCTTGAGCGGACTCATCAAGGACCATCCGTGGATCTTCGCTGTGGGATTGTTCGCGCTGTCGGTCGTGCTGTTCAGCCAGGCGTCGACGGTGGCGGCGCTCGTGCCGGTGGGCATCGCGCTGGGGATTCCCACGACGCAGCTCATTGCGTTCTTCCCCGCGGTCAACGGCTATTTCTTCCTGCCGACGTATGGCACAATCGTCGCCGCGGTGGCGTTCGATTCAACCGGCACCACGCGCATCGGCAAGTATGTCTTGAATCACAGCTTCATGCTGCCGGGCATGGTCGCGACGATCTCGGCCATCGCCATCGGCTGGGTGATGACGATGATCCTGTTCTGACGCCTCCACAACACTCACGGCATTTGGCAACGCGGCGGCTGGCGCATACTTGCTCCACCAAAAGCAACGCGCCGCTCGATGCGACGCGCGCCTGAAAGGGGGACAAGTTGACGCCAGAAGACGGCGCGGCAGACTGCGGGTGCGCACACACGCTCCATCAACAGACACGAACCCGAGCAGAGGCTGGATCGGCCCTGGGTTGCTGCATCTCTATGTCCGGCGGCTGGCTGGTTCTTGCACAAGCCTGCCGAACGTCGAGTTCGTGTCCTGCGATGGAGTAGCTTGGGAGTGGGTGTGACAGGTGTGCGAGAATCGGATCAACGAGAGAGAACGGGGAAGAAGACGGGCGAATCACTCCTCCGATTCAGTTGTGTCGTCATCATCCTCAAGGAAGTTGTCATTCACCTGATCCTCGTTGCGGCGGCGGTTCTTGCGTTTGCTTCCGTTGTCGGTGCTTTCGCGATTCGCCTGCTCAATAAGCTTGCGCAGGTACGCGTTTTCGCGACGCGTGGCCTCGAGGTCGAAGACCAGGTACTTGACGCTCAGGCGCAGGTAGTCGAGCGATTCCTGGAGTTCGCCGACCGAGGTCTGAATGCGGTCACGTCGGGCGCGGGTTTCCTCGGCGAGCTCCTCGAAGCGTCCGCGATGGGCTTCGGGAAGATCCTTGATCTTGTCCAGCAACTCGTTGAACTTGGTTTGGAAAGTCTGTTCGTCCATGGTCTTTGGTTGTCCTCTCACTCCATCCTCCGGAATCGGAGGGGCGGCCGTCGCGGGCCGTGCGAGAGGAGAAACAACAGCCGCGCCGATCCGGCGCGCCGAAAGGCCCTCGAAGCCCATCCATCGCGCAGCGATGGCGCAAATGCCGATGCTCTCGGACGTTGCGGGTTTCAGATGGATTCCACGCGGTTTGAAGCGTGCGGGATGTTGCGTGAATGCAACATCGATCGATGCGCGAACGCATCCTTGACGAGCGCGTGCCCGCCGTCGCGCACACCTACTGCCAGACTTCCCGAAGAACCTCTCAACGCCACCCGGTTGCGCGACGGGCGGCTTCCAAAGCCGCATGCGGCGTGTTCTCAAGGGCGGCATTCACCACGTTCATGTCGCCTCGCGCCTCCTGGATCAATCTGGCAAGGTGCGCATCACGCTCCTGGGCGAAACGGGCGAAGTGCTGCTCAAGTTCCTGCCGGCTGAAACGAGAGAGCGGATCATCCAGCCCGGTCTGCGCAACCGCCCAATCCATGATCCCCTTGCCGGATTTGTCGAAGCGATACAGGCGAAACGTCAGATGCAGACGTTTCTGCAGGCTGTTGAACGGATCGCGCACTTCACCGGGCAGGGCGATGAGGGCTTCCAGCACCTTCTTGCGCGCGACCGGCGAGAGCCAGTCGTCAGTGGAGAACTTGTCCCATGCGCGCGTGGAGGTGGCGGCGTCGTCCTCGTGGAACGGATCGCCGCTGTCGGTGATGCGCTGCAAATCAGCCGCTTCCTCCACGAGCGTTTTCATGCCTGCATTCGGAAAGCGAATGGAAAGCCGCTGCGTGGTGTGGCCGTTGATGGGC
>CAZCGB010000424.1:0-3436 GCA_964498045.1 uncultured Isosphaeraceae bacterium | reverse complement strand
AGCAAGGTCACGGTGTTCGAACACGTCGAGGCGCTCATCAAGAAGAACGCGCTCAAGCGCGATCCGAACAAGGCTCGCTCTTTGTCCATCTGTGAAGACGCGATGCTGCCCGACGAGGGGCAGTCGCTTTCGTTCCCCCTTGTGGGCAAGATCGCCGCGGGTGTGCCGATCGAGAAGTTCGCCACCGATGACCGCTTGAGCCTTTCCGACATGTTCGGCCCGGCCTCCAGCGCGAGCGCCAAGTCAGGCTCGCGTCCAGGCACGTTCGCGCTCCGCGTGGACGGCGAATCCATGCGCGATGAAGGCATTCTCGACGGCGACTACGTCATCATCGAGCGTCGCGAGACCGCCCGCAACGGCGACCGCGTCGTCGCCTTGCTGCCCAATGGCGAAACCACCCTCAAGACGTTTTTCAAAGAGGGCGACAAGATTCGCCTGCAGCCGGCGAACCCCGATTTCCAGCCGATTGTCGTGCGCAACTGCAAGGTGCAGGGCGTGGTGATCGGCGTCTTGCGGCGGTACTGATCAAACGCCGAAACGTGCGCAATGTCACAGGTGGGGACAATTGCGCGCGGACAGATCCTGATCTCACCATTTCGCACCACCTCCGCTACATGTCAATGTGTCAACGTATCGACATGTTGGCGTTTCGACGTTTCGGCGTTTCACGTCCACCCGATGGTGAAGAAAATCGCGGTGAAGACCAGGTCCGCAATGATCACGCTGACCACGGTCTGCACGACGGTGTCGGTGGTGGCCTTGCCCACGCCTGCTGCGCCGCCGGTGACCTTGAGCCCGTTGTGGCAGGCGATGGCGGCAAGGATGAGGCCGAACACCGCTCCTTTGATCAGCCCGGTGTAGAAGTCGCTCGCGACCAGCTGCGTGAGCGTGTTGCTCTTGTACAACTCATACGGCACGCCAAGGAACGCCACCGACATCACGCCTGCGAAGAACACCGCGGTGAGATCCGCGATCACCGTCAGGCACGTGAGGCTCAGGACTGTGGCCAGCACCCTGGGCATGACGAGGAACCGCACCGGGTTTAGAGCGTGTGCCTCCAGCGCTTCGATTTCCTCACCCACGACCATCGTGCCGATTTCCGCGGCGATCGACGCCCCGGCGAATCCCGTCAAGACGATCGCCGCAAGCAAAGGCCCGAGCTCGCGGAACACCGCCACGCCGACGATGTTGGCGATTTTGTCCTGCTGACCGAAATCGGCGAGCGGGGGGTGCATCTGCAACGCCAGAATGAAGCCGATGCAGGCGCACACCAGCATTTCGATGCCGACGGCTCGTACGCCGATCCGGACGAGTTGCGACGTGAACGCAGTGCGTCCGAAGCGGACGCGTCGCTGAAAGACCGCTCGAAAAGTCCAGACCACCACATCGGCGATCAAGTATGACACGCCGCCAACCAGGGCGAATACGCGCAGCCAGATGTCGCCCCAGACATCAAGGATGCGAAGCGGCAGGCTCAAGCGAGATGTGTCAGCGTCAGACACGATGGACTGCAGTCAGTTCAAGGAGAGCTTCGACGCGCGGCCGTCACTAAACCTTCAAGCCTTCATCCGTGCTGGCGACGATGAGAAACACGCTATCGAGGCGTGCGATCTCGAAAATAGACCGCACGCGGGCCTGCATGTTGCACAGCACGAGTTTGCTTCCCGAGCGCCGGGCGGTCTGCATGGCCTCCACCAGGGTCGCCACGCCGGATGAATCCATATACGGCACCTGGCCGAGGTCCACGATCAGACGCTTGGGCTTCTTCTGCTGCGCGGTGTAGAGGTGTTCGCGGAAGGCGGGAGCGCGGCCGAGGTCGATTTCACCAACTGGCGAGAGGATCGCTCCGTCGGCAGTCATCTTTGTTTCAACGTTGATTGCATCTGAGTCGTTCATGCTTGCTCCCATCGAACTGCCATCAAACTCCTGGCCTTGACCTTTCAGCCGCTTCTCGAACCTTGCCCGGCCGAACATGCGTCATCGCACGCGTCTGTCGACATGTCGGACACGCGCTTGGTCATGGTCAACCGCATGCCGCCGCCTTCGCGTTTCTCATAACGGGCTTCGTCCATCACCTCGCGAATGATGTGCACACCAAGTCCGCCCGGCCGAATCTCATCGAGATTGCGAGGTTTGATGATCGCGGGGTCAACCTGTTTCGCACGATCTTCGATAATGACTCGTATGCCCGGTCGATCGCCGCCGTCGAGCGCCCAGAGGTTGATCCAGATCCGTCCATCAGCCTTTCGTTCGTAGCCGTGATTGATCACGTTGCAGAGGGCTTCGTCGACGGCAAGGCTGATCTGGCCGCACGCGCTTTCAGGGAACCCGAGTCGCTGGGCAAAGTGCAGCACCATTGATCGCGCCGCCGCCAGAAAGCGCGGCTGGCTGAGCATCTCAAGGCGCATGTGAGGATCGCTGTTGGAATCAGCCATGATCTTCTGCCGAACCTGCGGGGGACGACTGGGACCCAGACGAAGCGGGCGTGACGGTGGCGGAGGAAGGCGTGCGCGGGTGGATCTCGCCGGCGTTCTCAGCGGCGACCCATCGCGCGATGGCCTCGCGCCGCTGAGCCGGAGAATCATACTGGCGATAGCCATAGGTCTCCCCGGTCAGCCGCTCCAAAGCTGAAATCGCCAGCAATCGCACGGCAGGGTCATCGGAATCGAGTTGCTCGATGAGGTCGCGGATCGCGGATTGATCACCCTCGCGCGCCGCTTGTTCAATGGCATACATCCGAGCCGCCGGGTTTGCGGAATCGAAGCCTCCCTGCGTCGCCGATGGACCGCAGCAGGCCAACGCGATCGCTGTGGAAAGACCAAGGACAGTCATCGCCAGACGCATGAAGCGGCAGCATACCGGCGAATGGAAAGAGCGCGCTCCCTCGACGCTCGACATGATTCCATTGCTCGCCGTGAGTCCAGCAGCGTGCTACAGTCTGCGTTTCCTCCTTTTTGGAATCCGCCATGTCCGCAACTTTCGCTTCCGGCAGGGAGCAGGCGATGACGTTGAAACCGACCCCGACCGCTGCTGCAGCCGCTCCGATCGCCGCCGTTGCGCCGCACGCCGACGTCATTCCCATCCTCGACTTCGGCAGCCAGTTCGTGCAGTTGATCGCGCGCCGGGTGCGCGAAGCAGGCGCGTTCAGTGTGCTGGTTTCACCGGACACGTCCATTGAGCAGCTCAAGGCGATGAAGCCTGCGGGCATCATCCTCTCAGGCGGGCCGGCGAGCGTCACCGAAGCGGGCGCTCCCAAGTGCGATCCGCGAATCCTTGAACTGGGCGTGCCCGTCTTGGGCATTTGCTATGGCATGCAGCTCGCATGCCATCTTCTTGGCTGCAAGCTCACGGGCGGCGAAGGGCGTGAATACGGCCGGGCGAAACTCTCCATCGTCGATGGCAAGGACCTCCTCGCGGGCATTCCCGCACACACCTC
>CAZCGB010000423.1:0-3439 GCA_964498045.1 uncultured Isosphaeraceae bacterium | reverse complement strand
GGTTTCGCCGCACAGCGTGGACGCGGCGTAGCTAGCGGCCGGCGCTGCCATCGACGCAACGGACGCCGTCATGCGCGGCGAATCGAAGGCTGCGGTCGCATTGGTCCGCCCGCCCGGTCACCACGCCGAGCGCGATCGCGCAATGGGGTTCTGCATCTTCAATAACATCGCGATCGCAGCTGCGCATGCGATCGAGACATTTCAAATCGAACGCGTGCTGATCGTCGATTGGGACGTGCATCACGGCAACGGCACGCAGCACATTTTCGAGCATCGCCCTGATGTGCTGTTTGTCTCCTCGCACCAGTGGCCGCTGTGGCCGGGCACCGGAACCGCTAATGAGCACGGCGTCGGCGAAGGCGAGGGCTTCACGATCAACCTGCCCCTTCCGCCGGGCTTTGATGATGCGGGCTATGTGTCGCTCTTTGAGCGTGTTGTCATACCCATCGCCGAGCAATATCGCCCGCACCTGGTGCTCATCTCCGCGGGCTTCGACGCTCATCGCAACGATCCGCTTGCCGACATGGCGATGACGGAGGACGGTTTCGCACGACTCTGCGGCATGATGATGCACGTCGCGGCTGCGCACGCCGAACATCGAATCGCACTCATCCTCGAAGGCGGCTACGACCTGTATGCTCTCTCGGGCGGCATGCGCGCGTGCGTGGAGATTCTTTCAGGAGCGCGTGAATCGCCTTCGATTGACGCTTGTGACGCATCGAGCCAGGGCGTGATCGATCGGCTCTGTGCCGCCCAGCGCCCGTACTGGAACGTGTGAGCGGCCATCCCGGCATCGCAGAGAAGTTTCGGTCGATCTGAATCTGGCGATCGGGATGCGGCGAAGTGCCTCGCACCGCGGAAGTCTCCGCGAATGCAAGAAAGGTCGTTCGTCAGCAGCGATTCCATTGCCTTGTCGCGCAGTGGCGGGCTGTCGCTGCAATCACATTCAGCAATACCTGTTTCTGGAGGATGTCGTCAATGTTGAAGCACACGATCATGTTCGGTTTGACCTTGGGCCTCTGCTTTCCCGCCCTTGGGCAGTGCCCGATGAGCGCTGCGAACAAGACAGCGGCCGGCGATTGTCACGTCGCGGCCAGCGCGGCCGTGGCACTGGGTGCGTTGGGCGAAACGGCTGACAAGGACATTGTGGATACCGCCGTCGCCGCCGGTTCATTCAAGACGCTCGCGGCCGCGCTCGAGGCTGCGGATTTGGTTGATGCCCTCAAGGGCAAAGGTCCGTTCACTGTGTTCGCTCCCACGGATGAGGCATTCGCCAAGCTCCCGAAAGAGACTCTCGCTGATCTGCTCAAGCCGGAAAACAAGAAGAAGCTGGTCGCCATCCTCACCTACCACGTCGTGCCCGGATCGGTGATGGCTGACAAGGTTGTTGACCTGAAGTTCGCCGACACGCTCAACGGCCAGCGCGTGGACATCATGGCCAAGGGCGGCAAGGTCATGATCGACAATGCCAACGTCATCAAGACCGACATCGCCTGCAGCAACGGCGTGATTCACGTCATCGACGCAGTGATCCTTCCGCAGACCAAGGATGTGGTGGAGGTCGCCAATGAAGCGGGCTCCTTCGCCACGCTGCTTGCCGCCGCCAAGGCCGCCGGCCTGGTCGAAGCACTCAAGGGCGACGGCCCGATCACGGTTTTCGCGCCGAATGACGCGGCGTTCGCAAAGCTTGGCCCCGACGCGATCACCGATCTGGTGAAGCCCGAGAACAAGAAGAAGCTTGCCGACATCCTCAAGTACCACGTTGTCTCCGGCCGCATCTACAGCGACCAGGCCATCAAAGCCGGCAAGGCGACGACGCTGCAGGGTTCACCTGTGACGATCACCAGCAAGGGCGAGGAAGTCATGATCAACAATGCCACGGTGATCGGCGCCGACATCGAAGCTTCCAACGGCGTGATTCATGTGATCGACACCGTGATCATGCCCTCAAAGTAAGGTCAAGGGCACCCATGCGGCAAGAACTCGCGCATG
Source organism: uncultured Isosphaeraceae bacterium (assembly GCA_964498045.1). Classification (GTDB taxonomy): domain Bacteria; phylum Planctomycetota; class Phycisphaerae; order Phycisphaerales; family SM1A02; genus DATKJG01. The sequence goes on along the minus strand of CAZCGB010000423.1, from coordinate 1,447 downwards.
TCGTGCATTCCCGTCAGCTCGCGATTCGTTGCAGGTTGCAGGGCTTGCGGCAGGCCGCGACTGAAAAAGAGCTTCAGACAGCCGAAGCTCAAACGCACGCCAAACGCTTGAGTGCGTCTCGACATGAAAGCAAAGCGTCAGCCTGATGCCATTGGTCTCCTGAACGTACAATGCCGATTGACCGATTCCCCCGCCGTGCGTTGCGGAAGGGTTCGACCGGCCGGTTCTTCGGAAGTTCAGGAGACCAGTGGCGTTTTGTCGGAAGCGGCGACCAACTCAGTCCTCAAGCGCGTGGCTGTGGGCGACGCCGGTGCCTTGCAGGAGTGCATCGATCGCTATGGCGGCCTCGTCTGGTCGCTCGCGCGAAGGTTCTGCGGTTCGGGTTCGATGGGCGGGCCTGCTGAGGCCGAGGACGCCGTCCAGGAGGTGTTCATCTCCATCTGGGAGAACGCCGGGCGGTTTGATGAATCAGTCGCTTCGGAAACGACATTCATTGCGATGATCGCGCGGCGGAGATTGATCGATCGCCGTCGTCGAATGATGCGACGCAGGGACTCGGCGGGGCTTACCGCTGCCGAACCTGCGGCGATCGTCGTCGAAAGCGAAAGCCCGGTCGTGATCGACGAAGCCCGCCGCGCCGCCGAAGTTCTCGCGCAACTGCGACCGGAGCAGAAGCAGGTGCTGGAACTCTCGCTGCTGCACGGCAGGACGTATGAGCAGATCGCCGAATCCACCGGCATGCCGGTCGGGACCGTGAAGACGCATGCGCGGCGAGGCCTGATCCGCGTGCGCGAAATCATGGGCGCAGGTTCTGACTCAAGAGAAGGCGAGGTGGGCGCATGAACCCGCATCTCGCACACGCCAATGAACACGAACGCCTCACGCAGCTGCTGCTCGATCGCGCGTTGCAGGGACTGGACAGCGACGAGTCGGCCGAACTGCACGCCATCGTTCACGACGACGATGCGGTCGACCTGGAACTTGATCCCGGCGGATTCGAGCAGGCAGCCGCTCTTGCGGCAGTCGCGATGATCGGCTCAGCCGAGTCGCTGCCCGAAGCCCTTCGAGACCGCCTTGGCGCGAATGGGCGATCGTGGATGCGCGAGCGGCCCAGGGGACTCACGGCAGGCTTGACGCCGCCAGGGCTGCAAGCGACGGGAAACTCGCAGCGCACGACAATTGGTCAGCCGGCCACGCCTGCGCACCCGATGCGCGCGAATCGCATTGTGTCCTGGGGTGGCTGGCTCGCGGCAGCGGCGTGCCTCGGGATTGCGATCCTGGCGTGGCTGCCGCGCTTGAGCTTGACCGTTTCACCGACGTCAGCCGAGCTTCGCGCCCGGCTTCTCGCGATCAAGCCGTCCGACCTTGTTCAGTGGAGTTGGACCGCGACGGAGGATCCCAGCGCCAGGGGATTGGCTGGAGACATCATCTGGAGCGATGTCGAACA
>CAZCGB010000422.1:0-3446 GCA_964498045.1 uncultured Isosphaeraceae bacterium | reverse complement strand
TGATGAGGCGGAGAGGATCATTCAAGGCGCGCTCCTATACTCAGCGGATCGGGCTGGCGGAGAACCCGTGAATCACCATGCGGAGGCTTGTGCAACAGTTCACGACACGCGGGGGAACGACCGCTCGGCGGATCACTCTTGCGCTGGTGGCGGTCGCATTGTTGTGGCCGGCGCTGCTTGACGCGTCGATTCCGCAGACGCCCGCCGGCGTTCCCGCGCCCATCGCCGTGCCGGCGTATCGGCAGGCGAAGCAGGTTGCGGTGCTGACGGTTCGCGGCGTGATCGACGGCGTGACGCTGCGGTCGCTGGAACGCCGGATGAAGAAAGCCGTGCAGGACGGCGCCGACGCAGTGGTGCTCGATATCGACACGCCCGGCGGCGAGATGGGCGCGACGCTGGACATCTGCAACCTGATGCGCGATCGGAGCGTGACGCCGGTGAATGCCGTCGCATGGGTGAACCCCACGGCGTACTCCGCCGGCACGATCATCTCGCTCTCCTGCCGCGAAATCGTCGTCGCGCCGAATTCGACGTTCGGCGACGCCGCGCCCATTCAGATCAACCCGTTCAGCGGCCTGCAACCGGTGCCCGCCACCGAGCGCGCCAAGATGCTCGCGCCCATCCTCACCGAGATCAACGATTCGGCGCGGCGGAACCACTATGACGAAGGACTGGTACAGGCGTTCGTGCGCCTGAGCGACGGACTGTGGATGCTTGAGAACACCCGCACCGGCGATCGCGTGTTCGTCGGCTTGTCGGAATACCGCGCGATCTTCGGCGAGGACCCGCCCGCCACCATCGCCGGCCGTCCCGTTCCCAGCGCCGCGCCTGCGGCGACCGCTTCGCAGCCCGCACGGGGGGAATTGAAGCCGACCTTCGATTCAAGCATTCCGCGCGATCTCGACGCCGCAGGCCTTTCGCCGGCCGAAGCGCGGCTGCTGCAGGAGTACACCAAGGCGCTGCAGCCGTCGAGGCCCGCGCTCACCGCCGCCGACCGGAACCAGTGGCGGCTGGTGCGGCAAGTCATCGACGATCAATCGCTGCTCACGCTTCGCGCCAACGAAGCGGTGTATTACGGCCTGGCCAAGAGCGTCATCGCCAACGATCAGGAACTGCAGTCGTACTTCGGCGCGGCGCGCGTGATGCGCTACGACGAGTCATGGTCCGAAGGCCTGGTGCGCGTGCTCATCAGCCTGCCGGTGCGGGCCCTGCTCATCGTCATCTTCCTGATCTGCCTGTTCATCGAACTTGCCGCGCCCGGGCTGGGGATCTTCGGAACGGTGTCGGCGATCGCGCTGCTCATGCTCATCGGTGCGCCGTATCTCGCGGGCATGGCCCAGTGGTGGGAAGTGCTGCTGATCGTTGCCGGATTGCTGCTGGTGCTGGTGGAGCTGTTCCTCATCCCCGGCACCGGCTTTGCGGGCATCGCCGGCGTGGGATGCCTGCTCGTCGGTTTGGTGGCGACGTTCGTGTCGGGCGACATCTCCAGCGATGAGGGCCAAACGCAGATGTGGACGGGGCTGGCGACCACGCTGGTGTCGATCTTCGCAGCGGGCGTGGGCATGTGGCTGATCTCCAGGCAGATTCATTCGTATCCGATCATCAATCGCCTGATACTGCACGCCGAACTGCGCGACGCCGGCGGCAGCGCAAACGCCGCGACGGGCCTGCTGCAGGCGATGGGCGCGCCGGCTGAAAACGAAGTTCACGTGGGCGACACGGGCATGGCGGAGACCGATCTGCGGCCATCAGGCCGGGCGGTGTTCGCCGGCCGGCTGGTCAACGTGCAGTCAACGGGCGGATACATCCATCGCGGTGCGGCGGTGCGTATCGTCTCCCTGAGCCGGTTCGCGGTCGAAGTCGAGGAAGCCGAAGCATGAATTGGATGTTGATGCTGGCACAGGCAGGAAGCAGCGGCGCGGGAGTGGCAGCCGCCGACAGCGATGCCGCGCTGCTCTGGGCGGTGGTGCTGCTGTGCGTGTCGATCGTGCTGCTGTTTCTCGAGCTGTTCCTTCCGTCGGGCGGGCTGATCGGCGTGCTTGCGGGCGTCGCGGCCATCGCGTCCATCGTCGCGTTCTTTCGCTACGACACCACGTGGGGCATGGTCGCCACGGGCATGTACCTCGTGCTCGGGCCCATCGGCATCATTTATGGATTCAAGTGGTGGATCAATTCGCCGCTGGGTCGCCGCATGATTCTCGACAGTGGCGATGCGCTTGATCCGCTGGATCCCGACAGCCCAGCGCCGAGCTCACCCGAGCATGCGCGGGCCCAGCGATTGGCGCAACTCAAGCAGCTCATCGGCGCGCGGGGCGTGGCGGTGACGCTGCTGCGGCCGGTGGGCACGGTGAAGATCGAAGGCCAGCGCCTCGACGCCATGGCTGAAGGCGGCCTGATTGAGTCGGGTACGCCGGTGGTGGTGACCGACGTGTACGACAATCAGGTGAAGGTGCGCGCAGCGGAGTGAGATCGTGGTGATTTCCCCGCAGGCTGTCGGACAGTTCCGTATTTCGGATTTTCGCGAAATACCAACACATGTGTTGGCATTTCGCGAAAAACCGAAATGGTGGTTTGCTGAAGGCGCAGGATGCCCGGCGACGGTGGGTCGCCGGCGGGGAGCGGGGGTGCGGGGAAACGGGCGTGCGGACGGGCGGAGTTGTGGGCATGCGGGCTTTCGGCATGCGGACGAGCGGGCATGCGGGCGTTGCGGGTATGTGGGGTCCAGGGGCAACCGGCGCGAACGCCGGCAAGTCGCGCCGATGGCTCGGTCGCGGGCCGCATCCCGCCGGCGATCTGTGGAGGCGTCGACGCGTGCGCCCGCGCCGGCGGAAAGCGTGTCCCGCGACGTCCCGGCGAAACCCGCATACCCTATGTGCCCGCTTGTCGGCAGATCGCCGCTTGCGTCGCAAGGAGTCCACCGCATGCCATCGCTCACGCCCATGCTCGCCGCCATCAGCACCACGTGGATCGTCGTCGCCGTCGTCGCAGGCCTGGTGCTGCTCATCGTCGCAGCACTCATCCTGCAGTGCCTGAGCCTGTGGGTGCAGGCTTTGGTCTCCGGCGCGCCGGTGCGCCTGGTGGATCTCATCATGATGAAGTTCCGCAAGGTCGATCCCAAGGTGATCGTCTTCAACCGCATCAGCGCCAAGAAGGCCGGGCTGGAGCTGAACACCAATCAGTTGGAATCGCACTACCTGGCGGGCGGGCGCGTGACCAACGTGGTGCGCGCGATGATCGCCGCCGACAAGGCCAAGATCGAACTGCCCTGGGACATGGCGACCGCCATCGATCTCGCGGGCCGAGACATCCTCGACGCGGTGAAGACATCGGTCGATCCGAAAGTCATTGATTGCCCGAGCGCCACCTCGGGCAAGCAGACCATCGACGCCGTCGCGAAGGACGGCATCCAGCTCAAGGCCAAGGCCCGCGTGACGGTGCGCACCAAC
>CAZCGB010000421.1:0-3450 GCA_964498045.1 uncultured Isosphaeraceae bacterium | reverse complement strand
GTCCTTCGCGAGCGCGGTGAAACCCTCGGGTTCGAAGGCGTCGATCAGCATCATCGCCGTCTGACTCATGCGCGGCGCGTGGCTGAGCACCCCCCCGCTCGCGACCAGCAGATCGAGCTTCATGTTGTCGACGATCGTTTGCCCGCCGGCCTGCTGGCTGAAGGTGTCGCCGACCGTGCGCTGCTGTTGCACACCCTTCAGAGTCGTCGCGAATTCCTTGTGCTGGATGTACGCCAGCCGCAGGGCCTCGCGCGCCACCGCCTGCTCGAAGATCAGCGCCTCCTGCGACTGCGGAATCGTCGTCGGCCGAATCATCTTGTTCTTCACGCGATTGCGCAATTCGCGCTCATCCATGCCTTCGATGTGCACCCAGCGCAGAACGTTGGCGAGTCCTGCCTCCGCCACCACGTTGGAGATCGAGTAACTCATCCCCAGGTTCGCGCTGACGGTGCGGTTGAACGTGCCGCCGAAGACGCTGAAGACGTCGGTCGTCGCGCCGCCGATGTCGACGCCGACGACGTTGATGTCCTGGTCCTTCGCGATGCGCTGCAGGATGTTGCCGACCGCGCCGGGCGTGGGCATGATGGGAGCGTCGGTCCAGGTCATGAGTTTGTCGTAGCCGGGCGCGTGGGCCATCACATGTTCAAGGAACATGTCGTGAATGGCGTCGCGGGCCGGGCCGAGATTTTCCTGCTCGAGCACTGGGCGCAGGTTGTCGACGACTTTCAGGTCGAAGCCGCTCTCGAACACCTTGCGCACGGTGGCCGCCGCGTCCTTGTTTCCGGCGTAGATGATCGGGAGCGTGTAATTCGATCCAAATCGGGGTTGCGGCTTTGCGGGTGCGATGAGTTCAGCGATCTCGACGACCTTCTTCGCGTCGCCGCCGTCGGTGCCGCCGGAAACCAGGATCATGTCGGGCCGCAACTCGCGGATGCGCTGGATCTTCTCGTGCTCGCGGCGCTTGTCATTCGAGGCGATGGTGTCCATCACGATCGCGCCGGCCCCAAGCGCGGCCCGCTTGGCGCTGGCGGCGGTCATCTCCTTGACGACGCCCGCCACCATCATCTGCAGGCCGCCGCCCGCCGACGACGTCGAGATGTAGATGTCGCAGCCTTCGTTGCCTTTCGCCGGCCGGATGATGCGGCCGTCATCGTCGATGAGTTTCCGACTGGCGAGTTCAGCGATCTCCGTGACGGAGTTGGTCACCCCCATCGTCACGTCGGCGAAGGGGTTCTCGACGGTGGTCGGCGCCTCGCCTCGCTGGGTCTGGCGGTACGAACCGTCGGGCTGGCGCTCGATCATGATCGCTTTGGTCGTGGTCGAACCGCAGTCGGTGGCGACGATGACGTTGATCTTGGAGGGATCGACCATGGAGAAGAAAACATAGCCGCTCGCGGCTTTGCCTGCGCGGGCCGCACGGCCCGGCCGCAATTGCGAGAAACGTTTCACTCTTCACGCGTCATCGATTGTGTTCCTTCGCGACTCCGATTCGAAATGCTCGATGCGGCCGCATAGAAAGTCGATCGACCCGCGATGCTCCAGGAACAGCGCGAACTCCTTCGCCGCCTGCCCGTTCATGACGGTGGCGATGATCGGCTGCAGCATGTGCAAAGCGCTCGCGCCCAGCACGTTCAGCGGGCGCGACATCTCCAAGGCCATCAGCGCGGGCGTACTCAGCCCGCGACGCACCACCTCCCGACAGAGCCGATCGGCAATTTCGCATTGCTCTGGCGTCGGAGCAATCTCCCCAGGCTTCTCCACGGCGAAGGCGTGCGCGAACCAGGCCTTCCAAGTCGAGGATTTTGGATCGGGAGCGCTCACAAAGAACACGATACGCGCAAGCGGACGCCGGTGCAGCCCTCTTCAGCGGGCCGCGCCAAAGGTCCTTTTGCGCGTATTCAAGCCCCCGATGGCTCAGACAATCTGCAGCTTCGGCACCGGCAGAATGAACTTTGCGCCGCGGTCGCGCAGCGGCTGTTCCTTCTTCAGGATCGCCTCCGCGTAATTCCACGCCAGCAGCAGCAGGTAGTCGGGCGTGTCGGTCTTTAGCACGTCGGGCGATTTGATGGGGATCGTGGTGCCGGGGATCACGCAGCCGTGCTTGATGGGCGTTGAATCCGTCGCATACTCGATGGTCTCCGCGCCCAAACCCATCGCATTGAGCAGCGTGGTGGCCTTGCCCGGCGCGCCGTAGCCGACGATGCGCTTGCCCTTGGATTTCAGATCAAGCAGCATCGCCTTGAGCTCATCCTGAAGCCGACCGACCTGCTTGGCGAGTCTGTCGTAGGTCTCAACCTTGTTCAAGCCCAGGCCGTCTTCCTCATCACGGATCCTCTGCACGCTCGGCTGTTCCTTGTGCGCGCTGTGCTCCCGCGCACAGTGGACCTGGAAACTCTCGCCCTGCGTTGGGATGACGCGCACATCAATCACGCGCATGCCGAACCGCTTCATCAGATGCTCGATCGGCCGGATGGTGTAGAACGCGAGGTGCTCGTGGTAGATCTGATCGAAGCACTGCGTGCGAAGCATGTCGACGAAACGGTGATTCTCGAAGATGAACACGCCGTCATCGCTGAGCAGTTCGACGATGCCTTCCATGATCCCGTCGAGTGCATCGATGTGCGCGAAGCAGTTGGCGGCGAAGACGACCTTCGGCGCGCCGAAGAGGTCGCGCACGGTCCGGGCCGTGTGAGGGTTGAAGAACTTGTTGACCGTCGTCACGCCCTTGAGCGCGGCGGTCGTCGCGATGTTGTCGGCGGGATCGACGCCGATCACGCGGCACTTGCCCACGAGATTCTGCAGGAAAATGCCGTCGTTCGAGCCGATTTCGCAGATCAGGCACGACGGTTCGGTCAGATAGCGCGTGCGGATGAGTTCCGCCTGCGCCTTGAAGTGCTCGACCATCGGCTGGCTGGCCGAGGAGAAGTATGAATAGTGCTTGAAGAGCACTTCGGGATCGACGATGTCCGGCACCTGCACCAGGCCGCATTCCTGGCAGTAGGCGCACGAAAGTGGGAAGCGGTCATCGTGCTTCTTCGATTCCGCAAGTGGACGGAACGCGTTGGCCAGCGGAATCGCGCCGAAGTCGAGGAAGGTGTGGATCTTCGGCGACTTGCAGATGCGGCAGGTCGTGCGCCGGTGGTAATGAGCGATCGTGCCGGCCGCAGGCGCTGAAGATGCATGCGGCTTCGCGTCCGATTTCGCTTGCTTCATCATGGTTGCACTCTTCGCATTCATTTCAGCACGGTTTCCTTTCGGCCGCCTGGCTTCACTGACGAAGCGTGACGCATTTCGCGCCACGCCCGCAGCGCCAGACTGTCGGGGATCTCCACATCGTCAAGAATCAGCCGCTGCTCCGCCTCCACGCGGCGCTTGATCACCATCTCATTCGCCAAGCCGATCGGCAGGTGATCGGGATGCGCATCGATTCCCACCGCTTCACCGCGCAGG
>CAZCGB010000420.1:0-3455 GCA_964498045.1 uncultured Isosphaeraceae bacterium | reverse complement strand
CAAGACGCCGGGCGAGCTGATCGACTGCCTGCAGACCGAGACCGCCCGCCGCGCTACCGAAGACCAGCGAACCGTCGGCCGCAACCGCAAGGTTCAGCCGCTGACGCAAGCGAATTCGGCTACGCAGCGCCGCGCCGCCGCCGCGTGATCGCAATTGAAATGTCCCTTCATCAACGCCCACGGATGCACTCCGTGGGCGTTTGCTTTTGCTGATTGGTTACGGGCGAGCTGCTTCGCCCTGGGCGACGCCCGCCGGCGCGGTTCGAGCCAGATCGGCGGCGATAGCCTTGACAATCTGATCCTGCAGCTTCTTGGCTTCCGTCACGCCGCCCGACGGGAAGCCGTTGACCAGCACGCTGAAGGCGCGCCTGCGGCCATCGGCGGCGGTGACGAACCCGCTCAGGCAACTCACGCCGTTGATGTAGCCGGTCTTGGCCTGCACCACTGCGCCGTTGAGGTCGATCGACTGATACCGTTTCTTGAGCGTGCCCGTTTCGGCGCCGATGGCCAGCGAATCAAGGAACGCGGCGCCAAGCTTCGGGTCGTTCACCAATGAACCAAGCCACGCGGTCATGAGGCCGGCGGTGATGCGGTCATCTCGGCTCAGGCCGCAGCCATCGGCGACGATCAGGCCGCTCGCCATGGCGGGATCATTCAATCGTTCAAGCACGATGTGCCGGAGGATCGCTCCGCCATTGGACCACGATCCGCCCTCGCCGGTCATGTCGTGGCCGATGCGTTTGAGCATTGACTCGGCATAGAGGTTCTCGCTGTCCTGATTGCAGCGGCCGATGACCGTCTTCAGGGGCGTGACGATCGCGGGTCCCACGGCATCGCCCTTGGGCACAGGATCGTTGGCAGCGGCGACGCGATGTCCGCCAACCTCGACGCCCGCGGCGCGAAGCCTGTCGGCGAGCAGATGGGCGAAGAACTCGGGTGGGTCGTGAATGGTGACGTCGATACCGACGTTCGCCGGAAAGCGCACGTTTCCGCGGAAGAGTATCTCGTTGGTGCCGAGCTTGCGGGCGATGCCGGGTTTGTGCTCCGCCTTGCTGCCGGTGTTGCTGGTTGCGCTGTTGGTGATCTTCAACCAGTTGGCGCGCGGGCGGAAATCAGAAATGTCGGGCGGCATTCCCGGCCGAGGCTTCGGAAAGAACAGGAGCACGTTCGCGTGGAAATTCAGCCCAGCGACCTGCGCGCAGTAGTCTTCATTGAGTTGATCTGCCGGCCAGGACGGATGCACCCACTGACGGTCGAAAATGCGGTCATCGACGACCACTTCGCTGACCTTGCTGATGCCGGCGTCCGTCACGGCCTTCGTCCACAGTCGAAGAAAGCCTTCGACATCCAACGGCAAACCATCCGGCGTGCTCATTTGCGCGAGCAGCGCGGGGTCGCCGAACGCGGGATCGCCCGATCCAATGACGATGAGCCGATCGCCATCGCGGACCATCCTGGTCACGAACTCAAAGTCGGCTCCCAGGGCGTGCAGCGCCGCGCCGGAGGTGAGCAGTTTCATGTTGCTCGCCGGCATCATCTGATCCTTGGCATTGATGGCCACCAGTGGAACGCCCGTCTCGGCGTCGCGAATGCTCACCGCGACCTTCGCGCCCTTCAGCGGCGCGACGCGCAGCAGGCGTTCAACGTCGTCGCGCAACCCCGCGATTGCTGAAGCGGCCAGGACCAGAGTGAGGGCGAAAACGCCGGAAAGTGTTCGGTAACGAAGCATGCGGATGGGATCAGCGGAAATGCGATTGAAAACCATGTGCGCGGAACTTGCGCGAACCGGAATGCAGAATGGTATCGGACCATCGCCGCCTTGGTCTTGAGGACTGATGATCGGTTCCAATTGCCGGCGTTTCTGCGACCGCGAAAATGAGGAGTTCCTCCTACACTTGCAGCATGCTCGATCGCCTCGCATGCGAACGTCGCGTGTACCGATTGGCCGCGCTGCTGACGGGTGATCCAATTGCTGCGACAAAAGTCATCGAGCAGGTGGTCGGATCGCAGCCCGATTTGGCGCAACTCGACAGCGCGCACATGGACCGCCTGACGGTCCTGCGCAGCCGTGAGATTCGCACAGCGGCGATGGCGCACGACCTGGTGCCGATTTCGACCGCCGAAGCGGTTTCCAGATTGCTTCCGCAGCAGCGCGAGGCATGGGTGATCGGCCGGGTGTATGAGACACCGCTGCGCGAGATGAGCAGAGCCATGGATTGCTCGACGACAGCGGCTGAACGGCACCTGCTGCAGGCGGACGTGGCGATTCGAGCGGCAATCGGCGTCGATCCAGCGATTGCCGCCAAGCAGTTTCTGCGGGCGTCGCTCACGATGGATGTGCCGGCGTTTTATCGCGCCCGGCAGGTGCGACGAAGGCGCGTGCGGGCGGTATTGATCCTGCTCGTCATCGCCGCCTCGGCGGTCGTGTTGGCGATGGTCGCGATCTGGTGGTCGCGCCCGCTGGACGGAAACGCCGAGGTTGATCAGGTAACCAGCCGTCCTGCTTCAAGCCCGCCGTCGCCGTAAAGTTCCTGCTATTTTGACCGGCTCCAGCTGGTCGACACCAGCAATCAATGCAAACAGGAAAGATGCCAAGTTGAGCTCCGTATCCACTCGTACATCGCCTGTCGTTGTGCTGCTCATGATTTCGTCATTCGCTTTGACCATTGCGATTTCGGTGTGGATGGTGCGAAGCCTTGACCATGCGAACAGCTACACGACCGGCGATACGACGCGATTGGGGTTGGCGTCGAGGGTCGCCGCTAACGACGCAGGCAGGTCGGCCGCATTGAGTGTGATTCCAGGCGTGCAGGCCCGACTCTGGCCGGGTGACGCGAGTTCACCAGGACCCGCTGCCTTCGAGCGTCGCCTGCCGTCGATGTCGTTTGCGCTGCAGCCGGGAGAATCCATGGACGCGAGGCTCGCGCCGGGGCCGTTTCGTGCTGAGTTTGATGTGCCGTTCTACACAGGCGGTGTGCGCGAAGCGCAACTTGGCGTCGAATTCCAGGGCGGAAAGGTCATCGTCTCGCGCAATGGGAAGATCATTGTTTCGGATGCGACAGGCGAGAAACCCCGCACGGCGATGACCACGTCCCCGGTTCGCCTGCTGGTCGATCAGGATGCGATCACTATCGCATTTGAAAGTGACGGCAAGCAGCCAAGTCGTCTGCGCGCCCTCTGGCAGCCGGTGGAAGCGATGGTTCCGCTCGCGCTTCCGGCGATGACCACGCCGCTGCTTGCAGAGGACGTCAATAAGGGATTCGCGCTCGTCCAGCAATTTCATTGCGCCGCATGCCACGTCAGCGGCAACAGCGAGCTGCAGGCGATCCTCGCTGCCAATGCCGGGCCGATCCTCGGTGATGCCGGCGCCCGGCTGCTGCCCAATTGGTTGCGCGCGTGGCTGAGCGATCCGCAATCCATCAAGCCCGGAGCGGCGATGCCGAAGATGCCTGTCG
>CAZCGB010000419.1:0-3458 GCA_964498045.1 uncultured Isosphaeraceae bacterium | reverse complement strand
CATGCATCTGCGGCCCCGGCGGGGGTGATCGAAGAGCCCCGTGCATTCTCCGATGTGGACGGCGATCCGCTGCCTCCCGTCGAACTAGCGCCCGCGCTGGCCCAGCCTATGGAGGACATTGACGACGCGGAGACTGCGGCCAAGCGCCGGCGCGACGATCGACTGCAGACAGCGCTGCCCACCCGGCAGTTGCAGCAGCGTCTGCTTCGAACGTACTACGCGGCCCGAACATATGAAGAGGAGCAGGGCGTAAACGTGCTGTATCTCGCGCTGGGCTTTCTCAAGTGGTTTGAGACCGACAAGCCAGGGAAGGAACGATTCGCGCCCTTGCTGCTGGTGCCGGTGGAGCTGCAGCGGCAGAGCGTGGCGACGCGGTTTCGCATCACCTGGTCCGGCGACGATCTCGCGACCAATCTCTCATTGCAGGTCAAGTTGAAGTCCGAGTATCGGATTGATCTTCCCGAGGTGGATGACGCCCTCGACGAGAATGAGGACATTTCTCCCAAGGCATACTTCGATCGCGTGCGTCAGGCGGTGGCGGGCATGCCGAACTGGGAAGTGCTCGACGACGACATCGTGCTGGGCTTCTTCTCGTTCTCGAAGCTGCTGATGTATCGTGATCTCGATCCCGCCGCCTGGCCCGAGCAGCGCGCGCTGCACGAACAGCCGCTCATCGGCGGGCTGCTTGGGGCCGGCGCAGGCTTTGCCGATGAGCCGCCGATCTGCGGCGACAACGATCTCATCGACACCGTGGTCGATCCCAGCGATTCGGCCATCGTCGTCGATGCCGACAGCTCGCAGGTCATCGTCGTCGAAGAAGCCAGGCGCGGCCGCAATCTAGTCATTCAGGGCCCTCCCGGCACCGGCAAGAGCCAGACGATCGCGAACATCATCGCCTCGGCGGTCAAAAGCGGAAAGCGCGTGCTGTTCGTCGCCGAGAAGGTCGCAGCCCTCAACGTCGTGAAGGACCGCCTGACCAATATCGGCCTCGGCGACATGTGCCTCCCGCTGCACTCCAACAAGGCCCGCAAGGCGGCGGTCTTGGAGGATATCGGCCGCACACTCGCGCTTGAGAAGCCCGTGATGAAGGTGGCGGAGCAGACGGCTGCGGATCTGCGTGAGGCGCGCGATCGACTCAACGCCCACGCCTGTGCGCTGCACACGCCGCTGCCGCCGTCGAACGTCACCGCCTGGCAATGCGTGGGCGAGCTTTCGCGATTGCGCGCGGCAGGCGTGCCAACCCTGGATTTCACGCTCGACGGCTGCGAAGCGTGGACGCCCGAACAGGCTGAGCAGCGCCGCGTGATGTTGAAGGAACTCGCGGCGTTCGCAGCCGAACTTGGCGTACCGGCGCAGCATCCGTGGCGCGGCGTGATGATCGACTCATTCCTGCCGATGGACCTTGATCGACTGCGCACGAAGTTTGAACCTGCTGCGGCAGCTGCGGGCACCGCGCATGCCGCGGCGATGCAACTGGCGCGATCGAGGGGTGTCGCAGCCGATTCGGCATCCATGTCGCTTGGGCGGGCTCGCGGCCTCGCGCGCGCCGCGGAGCGCATCGCGAATGCCCCGCCAATGGATAACACCGCGCTCGCCGACCGCGTGTGGGATTCGAATCGGGCGGAGATCGCGCAAATCGTCGCCGCCGGTGCGCAGATGGCGGCGACGCGAGCGCGCTTCGCGAGCACGCTTGCTGAAGTGGCATGGAACACCGACTTCGCCGCCGCTCGCCGCGATATGGCGGCGCACGGCGACGGTATGTTCCGCTTTCTTTCCAGCGCGTTTCGCAACGCGAAGAACACCCTGCGCGGCGTGCTGGCGGCAGGAGCGGCGCTGCCGGGTCCGCTGCCCGAGCGATTGGCGTTGATGGACGCGGTGACGGCGGTTCAGACGGCGCAGAAATCGATCGCCGCAAGCAGCGAGATCGGCCGCCGCGCGTTCGGAGCCATGTGGCTTGGCGAACGATCGAACTGGAATGTGCTCACCGCGATCGAGCGATGGGAAGCCGATTGCCGGGCTGATCCGCAGATGCCCGCTGACTTCCGTCAGATCGCCTCGCGCATCACGAATGCCCAGCCGCTGGCCGACGCGGCGAAGCAATCACTTGCCGCAAGCGATCGTGCGCGTGCGGCGGTGTTGGATGTGTTCGCAGCGCTGCAACTGGACGTGCCCGCCGCGTTCGCCATGCGGTCGGTTGGCGCAGCGGCGAGTGAGCCATTGGATGTCGCGCCGCTGGACGCAATCGCGAGTCGCCTGGACGCCTGGCGCAGCAACACCGAAGGCCTCACCAAGTGGATCGCCTATCGAACGCGCGATTCCTCGTGCCGCAGCACCAGCCTCGCCGAGCTCTGCGATCGTCTCTTCGACGGCCGAGTCACGCCCGCCCAGGCGCTCGACCGTTTCGACGCTGCGCGTTTCGAGCGTCTGCTGCGAGCGCTCGCAAGGGCGCATCCGACGCTGACCAACTTCGATGGCCAGTCGCACGAGCGCCTGCAGCAGCGGTTTCGTGAACTTGATCAACAGCGCATTGCGCTCGCCCGGATCCAAGTCGCGCTGGCGCATTGGGAGAAGGTGCCGCGCGGCATGGTGGGGGGCGTGATCGGCGAACTTGGTGTGATTCGGCGCGAGCTCGCCAAGAAGCGCCGGCATCTTCCCATCCGTCAACTCATCAAGGCCGCGGGCAATGCCGTGCAAGCCATCAAGCCCGTGTTCATGATGAGCCCGATGTCGATCGCGCAATACATCGAACCCGGCGCGCTGGAGTTCGACATCCTGTTGATTGACGAAGCCTCGCAGGTGCGGCCGGTCGACGCGCTGGGTGCGATCGCCCGTGCGAAACAAATCGTGGTCGTCGGCGATGACAAGCAGCTGCCGCCCACCAGGTTCTTCACTCGCGAGTTCGAGGGCGAAAGCGATGACGAGCCGATTGACAGCGACGACATCGGGCGATCGGTGACGAGCGACCTCGAAAGCATTCTCGGCTTGTGCGGCGCGCGGAACCTGCCGCAGCGCATGCTGCGCTGGCACTATCGCAGCCGGCATCATTCGCTCATCGCCGTGTCCAATCGCGAGTTCTACGACAACCACCTCTACGTGATTCCCAGCCCGGTGGAACGCGACGCCACGCGCGGCCTGGTGTTCCATCATGTGCGCGATGGCGTGTTCGATCGCGGGGCGACGGCGACGAATCGCATCGAGGCGCTGGCCGTCGCCGAGGCGGTGATGAGGCACGCTCGGGACTGGCCCAAGCTGTCGCTGGGAGTGGGCGCGTTCAGCGTGCAGCAGCGCGACGCGGTGATTGATGAGCTTGAACGCCTCCGCCGCGACGCGCCGGAACTCGAGTCGTTCTTTGCGCCAGACGTCGCCGAGCCGTTCTTCGTGAAGAACCTGGAGAACATCCAGGGCGATGAGCGCGATGTGATCTTCATCTCCGTGGGCTACGCGCGCGATGGCAAGGG
>CAZCGB010000418.1:0-3460 GCA_964498045.1 uncultured Isosphaeraceae bacterium | reverse complement strand
CGTTCGACAATCCCGACCTGCTCGTCACCGTCGTCGTGGGCGATGGCGAGTCGGAGACCGGCCCGCTGGCGACGTCGTGGCACTCCAGCAAGTTCCTGAATCCCGCGCGCGATGGCGCGGTGCTGCCGGTGCTGCACCTCAACGGCTACAAGATCAACAACCCCACGCTGCTGTCGCGAATTCCGCATGATGAGTTGAAGAAGCTGTTCGAGGGCTACGGCTGGACGCCGCACTTCGTGGAAGGCGACGACCCGATGACCATGCACCAGCAGATGGCCGGGACGCTGGAGGCGTGCGTGCTGGAGATCAAGCGCATTCAGAAGGAGGCGCGAGCGAATCCAGCAAACAAAGCGACGCGCGCGCACTGGCCCATGATCGTGCTGCGCACACCCAAGGGCTGGACCGGGCCGAAAGAGGTCGATGGCAAGAAGGTCGAAGGCTTCTGGCGAGCTCACCAGGTTCCGCTTTCGGGCCTGCGCGAGAACCCCGCCCATCTCAAACAACTCGAAGCGTGGATGCGCTCGTACAAGCCCGAGGAACTCTTCAACAAGGACGGCCGGCTCATTCCCGAGTTGAAAGCGCTCGCGCCGAAAGGCGCGAAGCGCATGGGCGCAAATCCGCACGCCAACGGCGGGCTGTTGCGCAAGGCCCTGCGCATGCCTGATTTCCGCGACTACGCCATCAAGGTTGAAAAGCCCGGCCAGATCACGCACGAGAACACACGCCCGCTCGGCCAGTTCCTGCGCGACATCATGCAGCAGAACATGACGAACTTCCGCGTGTTCGGCCCGGATGAGAACTCCTCTAACAAGCTCGACGACGTCTACGCGGTCAGCAAGAAACTCTGGCTGGCCGACTACCTGCCTGAAGATTCCGGCGGCGGCGAACTGTCGCCCGACGGCCGCGTGATGGAAATGCTCTCCGAGCACACGCTCGAAGGCTGGCTGGAGGGATATCTGCTTACCGGCCGGCACGGATTTTTCTCGACGTATGAGGCGTTCGTGCACGTCATCGATTCGATGTTCAACCAGCACGCCAAGTGGCTGGCGATCTGCAATCACCTGCCGTGGCGCGCGCCGGTGTCGTCGCTGAACCTGCTGATCACCTCAACAGTCTGGCGACAGGATCACAACGGCTTCACGCACCAGGACCCGGGATTCCTCGACGTGGTGGTGAACAAGAGCCCCGACGTCTGCCGCATCTACCTGCCACCCGACGTCAACACGCTGCTGTGCGTGGCGAATCACTGCCTGAAGAGCACCAACTACGTCAACGTCATCGTCGCCGACAAGCAGAAGCATCTGCAGTACGTGACGATGGAGCAGGCGATCGCGCACTGCACCAAGGGCATCAGCATCTGGCCGCAGGCGTCGAATGATCAGGGCACCGAGCCCGACGTGGTGATGGCGTCGGCGGGCGACATTCCCACCAAAGAGGCGCTGGCCGCGACGATGATGCTGCGCGAGTTCTTCCCCGACCTGAAGATCCGCTTCGTCAACGTGGTCGACCTGTTCAAGCTCACGCCTTCCACCGAGCATCCGCATGGCTTGACCGACCGCGACTTCGACAGCCTGTTCACCACCGACAAGCCGATCATCTTCAATTTCCACGGCTACCCGTGGCTGATCCATCGCCTGACATACCGCCGCACCAATCACAAGAACCTGCACGTGCGCGGCTACAAGGAGAAGGGAAACATCAACACGCCGCTGGACCTGGCGATTCAGAATCAGATCGACCGCTTCAGCCTGGCGATGGATGTGATTGACCGCGTGCCGCGCCTGCACGTGGCCGGCGCGCACGCCAAAGAGCAGCTGCGCAACATGCAGATCGAATGCCAGCACTATGCGTACACCCATGGCATCGACAAACCCGAGGTGGACGGCTGGAAGTGGCCGCTTTAACGATGATCACCAAGCCAGCCATTCTTCAGGAGTCGTCGAACTTCTCGCTGGTGCTTGGCGGACCGCTCTATCAATTGATGCGGCGGACGCACCTGACGGAGCATGCGCTGGACCATGTGCGCCGCCGGATCGTGGCCGCCGTGACGATCACGTGGCTGCCGCTGCTGTTGCTGACCGCGATGGGCGGCCAATCTTGGTATGGCGGAAAGACTGACGGCAAGCTGCCGTTTCTCCAGGACATCGAGACGCATGTGCGGTTTCTGGTCGCACTGCCGGTGCTGATTTCCGCGGAGTTGCTGGTGCACCAGCGCATCGGGCCGATCGTCCGTCAGTTCGTGGAGGTGGGAATCGTCACGCCGAAGGAGATGCCGCGCTATCACGACGCCATCAATGCCGCGACGCGCCTGCGCAATTCGTACGTGCTGGAGATCGGCCTGATCGCGCTCGTCTACTCAGTGGGACTGTGGACGTGGCGGAATCAGATCGCGCTCGGCACCGCGACGTGGTACGCCACGATCGACGGCGGGCGCTGGAAGCCCACGCTGGCGGGCTGGTGGTTCGCGTACGTGAGCATTCCGATCTTCCAGTTCATCCTTCTGCGCTGGTACATGCGCATGCTGATCTGGTCCTGGTTTCTCTGGAAGACCTCGCGGCTGAACCTGCGGTTGACCGCCACGCATCCGGACAAGACCGGCGGGCTGGCGTTCGTGGCCAATTGCGCCTACGCCTTCGCCCCCGTGCTGTTCGCCCAAGGCGCGATGCTGGCGGGGTTGATCGCCAGCCGCATCTTCCAGGAGGACAAGAAGCTGACGGACTTCAAATTGGACATCGCGGGATTGATCGTGCTGTTCCTGCTCTTCGTGCTCGGTCCGCTGCTGGTTTTTGCCCCGCAACTGGCGCGGGTCAAACGCGAGGGTCGCGAGCACTACGGCATTCTCGCCTCGCGCTACGTGCAGGAGTTCGAATCCAAGTGGATCGACGGCGGCGCGGCAAAGGA
The DNA here is from genome assembly GCA_964498045.1 of uncultured Isosphaeraceae bacterium. GTDB lineage: Bacteria > Planctomycetota > Phycisphaerae > Phycisphaerales > SM1A02 > DATKJG01. Next base: position 559 of record CAZCGB010000418.1, on the reverse strand, counting down.
CGAGGTGCTGCTGGGCAGTGCGGATCTTCAGTCACTGGCCGATCTGGGCAACAGTTACAGCGTGGTGCGCGAGATGCGCACGGTGCCGTTCGGCATGGAGGCCGTGCTGCGACTCGGGGCCACCACCGCCGCTCCCCTGCTTCCATTGGGTCTGACCATGATGCCGCTGGAGGAGCTCATCTCCAGCCTGATCAAGATCGTGTTTTGATAGCCGTTTGGACGTGGACACGTCCAGATGAGGCGTCGGCCAGCCGTCAGCCATTCGGGGCGACTTTCGGCCTGTCAGCGTGATCGCAGAAATGAGACAATCCACGGCCATGAGCACCGCCGAACACAATCGTCTGGAAGAGGCTCGCCTGCCAAGCACCCCGTGGAGAAAATGGGGTCCGTACCTCAGCGAGCGGCAATGGGGAACCGTGCGCGAGGACTATTCCAGCGATGGCAACGCGTGGGGCTATTTCACCCACGATCAGGCGCGCTCGCGCGCCTATCGCTGGGGCGAGGACGGCCTGGCCGGCGTGTGCGATGACCAGCAGCGTCTGTGCTTCGCGCTGGCGCT
>CAZCGB010000417.1:0-3463 GCA_964498045.1 uncultured Isosphaeraceae bacterium | reverse complement strand
ATGCCGCGGCGAGTCTGTCAGGTTGCCATCACCATCCAGCGGAATCTGATCGGCGGCGTCGTAGTACTTCACTTCAACGATGCGGCGTAGATAACTCACGGCATAGCGACCGTCGGGAAGCTGATCGACCTGTAACAGCGTGGGCGGCATGTCGCCCATGACGTACGGGGCCTGCATGTACTTCTGCAGATGCTCTTCAGGCGTGGCGTTGACAAGCCGCGCATCGGTCTGCACCGCGCCGGGGCCGGCATCCTGCATGCGCGAGTGGCCGGACCAGATGCTCGACCCCCACACTGCGGCGAGCGTGAGCACCGCAGCCCATCCTGTCGCCGCCAGCCACCATGGCCAGCGACCTGTCTGCGTGATCCGCATGGCGTGGCTGTGCATGATGGGCGGAACCATCTCTTGTTCACCGGTCGTTTCAGGCAGCTCCACCGATTCAGCCCCGTTCAGGGTCGGCTCGACATGCACGGCGAGCATGGCCATGTCCTGCTGGCGCAGCGCGAGGCGACGCCAGAGGAACGCGTCGCTCGCCGCCAGCGTCTCGAAGCGGCGCCGCGCGTCTTCGCTCGCCTCGCCATCGATGATGCGGCCGATGAGCACGTCGAGCTCAAGCGTGGGATCAGTGGGATTGGATTCGATTCGGTCGTTCATGATGTTCTCCCACGTGCTCACGCAGGGACAGAAGTGGGACTGTTCAACAAGGGTCCGAGATTTCAGATGGTTCAGGCCATTTCTTCAGCGATGACTTCCTCACCCATCTCCTCGCGCAGCATCCGCCGCGCCCGCGCGAGGCGCGTTTCGATCGTGGTCACCGGCAGGTTCAGGATGTCGCTGATCTGCTGATAGGTGAGCGAGCGGACGCAGCGCAGCAGCAGCGGCTCGCGGTATTCCGGTGGCAGCGACTTCACCTGTTCCATCAGGCGGCTGGCGACGTCGCGCCGGCCGACGAGTTCTGTTGAGGATTCTTCGGTTGACGCGGGAACGGCGACGCGCGTGGCGTCAGGCGCGTCGTCATCGCCTGACTCGCCATGCGCGAGTCGCAACGTCGGCCTGAGGCTTCGCGCGCTTCCGCGACAGACGTTGAGGACGATCTGGCGCAGCCAGGGGCGGAACGATGCGGCGTCGCGCAGCAATTGCATCTTTGAAACGAGTTTGACTGCGACTTCCTGCATCAGGTCGTCCACCTCCACGGCTGAAGGACGATGGGCGAGAATGATCGCCGCCACCCATCGTCGATGGGTGCGCCAAAGTTCCTGCTGGGCGGCACGATCGCCCGTACGGGCTTTCGCGATGAGCCGCTCCTGCGTACTCTGCGAGGGGCCCATGAATGGTTCTGGATGCTCCACTGCCTGTGCCCTGTCTGAATCCCGGCCTATTTTCATTTGGCCGGCCTGATTGCTGAGTCCGCGAACTGGCATACTGGCCACCTTTCCCGGCCCCCCTTTCAGGCCCTTTGCGACCTTCCCACGGCCACGACGCACGCTTTCCCACGCCAGATGGCCCGCCCCCTCGACCAATCTCACGCCGACACCATGTCGTTCGGCGACCATCTGGATGAACTCCGCAAACGCCTGTTCTGGGCGTTGGCGGTGCCGCTGCCATTGGCGGTCATCGTGCTGCCGTTCACCGATACGCTCATTCAGGTCCTGGTGTTGCCGCTGTTCAAGGCTTTGGTGGCCAGCGGATTGCCTCCGGCAGTGCAGGCTCTCGGCCCGGCTGAAGTCGTGATGGCCCAGCTCAAGCTGTGCGTGCTGGTGGCGTGCGTGATTTCCGCGCCGTGGATGCTCTGGCAGGCGTGGCTGTTCATCAGCCCTGGACTCTACCAGCACGAGCGGCGGTTCGTGAACCTGCTTGTGCCGGGCAGCGCGATCCTCACCATCCTGGGCGTGCTGCTGCTGTACTACCTGATGCTGCCGGTGATGCTGACGGTGATGGTGGGCATCGGCGCGAACGTGCAGTTGCACACCCCCAGCGCGACGATCGAGCCGCGCATCGCGGCTGCGATGAAGGCGACAGCCGACGAGCCGATCCTGATCTACGCCAGTCCGCCGACGGCTCCGTCCATCGGTCAGAAATGGATCGTCAATACGGATCTCACGCGCACCTTCATCGCGGTGGCGAAGGACGGCGGCGGCGTGGAATCGGTCCCGCTGCCAGCGACGTCATCGTCAGCCATTCCCATCACTCAGCAGTATCGACTCTCGGAGTACATCGACTTCGTGCTGCTGATGGCGTTCGGCACGGTGCTGGGATTCCAGATGCCGTTGGTGGTGATGCTGCTGGGTTGGATCGGCATCGCCTCGCCGGAGTTCTTCCGCAGGAATCGGCGTTACGCGCTGTTCGGCTGCGCGACGGCGGCGGCGATCATCACGCCGTCGTCCGACATGATCTCGATGCTGGTGATGATGCTGCCTTTGTACGCGCTGTACGAACTGGGCATCGTGCTGCTGATCCTCGCGCCGGCCCACAAGGTGGCGCAGGGACGCGTGTTCTCGCTCCCTCGGTTCCGATGGTTCCGCAAAAATGCGGGAGGCGCGGCCGATAAGCGCGATGCGGCGTCGGAAACCCCCACCCCACCCGCACAGATCAAACACACGGTGGCAAGAGATGCCGACGGCGCAGGCGAGCGTGCGGGTGATGCAGCCGATGGTGATGGCGAGGTGCGGCCGTGAGGTCCGCCGGCGGCGCAGGAATGTGGCTGAGACTGGCCATGCTGCGTCGTCAGCGCTCGCGCCGCTTGAGGAGATTGCACGCCTTGGCCAGCGCCAGCGCAACGAGAGAGATGCGAACGCCGCGCAACGTGAGCGACGTTGATGTGGCGATGATGCGCCGCGCGCTCGCGCTCGCCGACGAGGCCGCTGCGATGGGCGAAGTGCCCGTGGGCGCGGTGGTGTATCGCGGCGAGGAGATCATCGCCGAGGCGTTCAACCTGCGCGAATCCGAGAACGACCCCACCGCCCACGCTGAACTCATCGCCATGCGCAAGGCCGGCGAAGCGCTGGGCGAGTGGCGGCTGTCGGGCTGCTCGCTGGCGGTGACGCTGGAGCCGTGCCCGATGTGTGCCGGCGCGCTGGTGAACGCCCGGGTCGAACGCGTCATCTATGGCGCGGCCGATCCGAAAGCCGGGGCGTGCCACACCTTGTACAAGATCCCCAGCGACACGCGGTTGAATCACCGCGTCGAGATCATCCGCGGCGTGATGGAGCCCGAGTGCCGACGGCAGCTGCAGGCGTTCTTTCAGCAACGCCGCGCAAAGAAGGCGTGATGACGGACAAGTGGAACTGCATGGGGTGGATTCTGCGATTGTCCATCGCACTTTTCCCCGACGCCTTGAAGGCGGTCATGAATGGATTTTCGCCAAAATCCAATCGTGACGGCGAATGTGCGACGGCTTTTGCAAAGGCTCTGTCACGCGTGTCAGCCGTGAGCCTTCGATCGGATGCGCCTTCGCGTTTCGCCC
>CAZCGB010000416.1:0-3470 GCA_964498045.1 uncultured Isosphaeraceae bacterium | reverse complement strand
GAATTGCTCGATGGCGCTCGACAGATGATAACAGCTCTCGCGAAATTCGTCAAAGTAAGTGCGATAGGAGCGCAACGCTTTCGCCGAGCCAAGGTCCGGACAATCCTGTAAAGCTTCGTGCAACCGAGCATACGCCGTATTCGTACTTTGTGTACAGCCACTAGCATGGGCTATCCAGTACCGAATCGGATAACGTGAGAGCCAAAGGTTATGCACCAATTCCGCCAACCATTTTTTGCATTCTTCATCACAACGAGACAAACAAGGACAATCAAGCAGGCGTTTAGGAGACATCTCTTGCTCAAAATCTTGTGCCAACATGAGTGCGCATTCGCTATGCAACTCCCATTCAGTAAGAACAGAGTCGACGAAGGTGCGCTCGAACGCCAGGAGCGAGACGGTTATGCCCAGTACCGGCGTCGCCAGCACCTGGATCAGGGCTGTCGCGTACAGCGCCCAGAGGAACAGCGGCATGCGGAACCATGTCATTCCCGGCGGGCGCAGGCGATGAATGGTGACGATGAAGTTCAGGCCGGTGAAGATGGAGCTGAAGCCCAGGATGAACACGCCGATCAGCGCGCTCACCGCGCCGTTCATCGCCGAACCCTTGTCAATCGAATACGGCGTGTAGAACGTCCAGCCCGTATCCAGTCCGCCGGTGAACAGCGAACCCACAAAGAAGATCGCGCCGAAGATCCACAGATAGAACGACGCCAGATTCAGCCGCGGGAACGCCACGTCCTTCGCGCCCAGCATGATCGGCAGCACGAAATTGCCAAGAGCCGCAGGCACCGACGGAATGATCACCAGGAACACCATGATTGCGCCGTGCAGCGTGAACATCTGGTTGTACGCGTTGGCGTCCATGATCGTCCGCCCCGGCGAGATCAACTCTGTCCGCACCGCCAGCGCCGCCAGCCCGCCGAACAAAAACGACGTCAGCACCATCACCATGTACATCACGCCGATGCGCTTGTGATCCAGCGTCAGCAGCCAGGAAAGCACGCCCCGCGAGTGCGTGAGGTAATTGTCCTCCACCACCGGCGGACCGGCGGGGTGCAACGGCTTGTGAAGATCCAATGTCGTCATGGCGGTACCTGCAAGCGTGCGTCGCAACAACTTGGTCGCGACAAGAAATTCAAACAGCAACGATCAATGACCAGCAGCGGGCGCAGCAGCGGCAGTTCCAGCAGGAGCAGCCGGGGCCGCGCCTTCGCCGTTCAATCCTGGGAAGCCGGTCGGCATACCCGAATCCAGCGACTCACCCGCCTTCGGCTTGCCCGTCGCGTCAAAGTGATCCAGGTTCTTGATCGCCAGGATCAACGCGGCGATCTGGCGATCATCCAACTGCCCCTTGAACGTCGGCATCGCGTTCGTGAAGTTCGCCACCACATGACCCGCAGGATTCAGAATCGAATCGCGAATGTAATCCTCAGGCGACGAGTACGCCTTCCCGGGGCCCATCATGTCCGCCAGCTTCGAACCGTCGGTGAACATCACGTTGCCCGTCTCGACCTCGTGCCACAAACCCTTCCAGGTCGGTCCCGTTCCGGCTTTGCCATCGAGGGAGTGGCACGATGAACACCGCGGATACAGCTTCTGCATTGCGTACGCCGCCAGTTCCGAATCGGGCAGGGTCTTGTGATAACTCGCCACGTTGGCGATGTACGCCTGAAACTCGGCTTCGGGCAGCACGATCACCTTGCCGCGCATCTGCGAATGGTCCTTGCCGCAGTACTCGGCACAAAACAGGTCGAATTCGCCTGGCATGGTGGCTTCGAACCACAGCGTGCTGATGCGTCCGGGCACGACATCCTGCTTGACGCGGAACGCAGGGATATAGCACGCGTGCAGCACGTCTTCGGATTGCATCAGCAGCCGCACCGGCCGATTGAGCGGCACAGCCAGCACATTGGCCTCGCTTGCGCCATTGGAATGCGCGAACGACCATGACCATTTCTGCGCAGTGACGCGAATGTCGTACGCCCCGGCAGGCGCGACGCGCAGATTCAAATACCCCTGCAACCCCACGTAGAAAATCGCAATCACGAGGATCAGCGGAATGATGGTCCACGTCAGTTCCAGCGGCGTGTTGTGCGTGACGTCGCTCGTGGCCTTGGGCGAACGGGCCTTGTTGTACCTGATCACGAAGTAGATCATGATCACAAGGATCAGCACGAAGAAGACGATGCTGATCCAGGTGATGACATCGAACACCATGTCGATGCCCGGCGCGACGGTGGACGCCTTCTCCGGGAACCAAACGCCCGGTCCAAGCTTTCCTGTGTAGTCGGTGACCTGCGGACCAGCGGCGCCCGCAGCGAGGGCTGCGGAAGGCGCAGGAGCCGACGTCTGACCAAGCAGCGGGCCGGCCATCGTCAACATCGTCATCAATACGGAAGGAGCGGTCATCGTGAATCAGCCTCGGGCCATGTCGTGTGCCTGTCGTTGGTCATTTCGCATCGCAAGGAGTGTTCGCGCATTCAAGTCTCAACCATGCCTTCGCCGGCGGCGGCCTGCTTCTGCGGAGTCGAGCCGCGGAGCCACAGCACGCCGATCCCCGCCGCCAGAAGCGCCGCGGTCAGCGCGCCGCCCATCTTCATGATCTTCACCGCGCTGGCGGCGTAGCTGCCGCTCTGCGGGTCGTAGTGAAAGCACATGAACAGCAGGAACTTGTCCATGGGGGAGCCGATCGCGCCTTCGGACGCTTCGATCAGCGCGAGCTTGACGTCGCGCGGCCGGAACTTCACGTCGTTGATGTACCGCGACATCTTGCCTTCGGGCGTCACGAACATGATGGTCGATGTGTGCGCGAAGTCGCCGGAGATCGGGTCAAACTTGTAGCCGAAGCCCGCGGCCTTGGTCAGCAGCTCGATGGACCGCGCATCGCCCGTGAGGAAATGCCAGCCGCTCTTCGCGCTCTCGCGCTTGTATTGCGTGAGATACGCCTGCTTCTTCACGTCGGCGAGGTCGGGCTTTTCGTCAGGATTGATGCTGACGGTGACGATCTCGAATTCCTTGCCAGCGGACCAGTCGAGCTCGTTGAGCGCATCGACCATGCCGTTGAGCGTGAGCGTGCACAGCATGGGGCAGCGGTAGTAGTTCAGCGTCAAGATCACCGGCCGGCCCGGCTTGAAGTACTCGCTGAGCTTGCCAACATGTCCGGATTCATCCGTGAAGGTCAGGTCCAGCGGAAGCGCTTCGCCCAGATGCTCGGTGATGCCCACGCCCTCAAGCTGTCTTGGCAGGTCCTTGGCGGTCAAGGCCTGCGGTTCCATGGGCGACGCGGTGAACTGGGCCATCGCATCAGCGCCCGACATGAGCGCAACGACAAACCCAGCGGCCAGCGCCGGAATTCGACGTGATGCGTTGTGCGGGCGGATCTTCATGGTTAACTGCACTTGACTGGCTGACAAATGATCACGGCGTACCGGTCGGCGATGCGGACCGCTCGGCGATCTTCTGCATGG
>CAZCGB010000415.1:0-3472 GCA_964498045.1 uncultured Isosphaeraceae bacterium | reverse complement strand
CGCCCGCGCGCGTCGACGACTGGCGACAAGATCACTCCGACGCCTGCGAGCGACAAGACCATCAAGATCATCACCTTCGCGCGGCTGATTGGTCTCACGCAGGCCGGCCTTCTTGCCGCGCTCGGCATCGCGACCGACGATCCCGCGCAGCCGCTGACCATTGATGACGTTCTCAATCCCGAGCCCCTGGCGAATCTGATCGCGCTGCGCACGCTGGAGCGCGCATTCGGCATCGCGCTGTCGCTGGATCCAGAAAGCGCGTCGCTCGACGCCCGCCGCGCCCAGTATGCCGCGCGGGCCAACGAAGCCGCGGCTGCGACCGCAGTGCTGCTTGATGTCGATGGCGACGGCGAGCCGGACGAGATTCGGCATGTGCAGATCGCGGTTCTGCGACGGGCGTAGGCGTTTGTCGATCGCAGATCATCACCGACACCGCCTTGGGGAGCGGACATGCTGGACAGTGAAATCACGATGCTGGTGAGTCAGTTCGGTGCGGCAGGCCTTGTCGGCCTGCTGTGGGTCGCCGAGCGGCGTCAGGCGGCGCAGCGCGAGCGGCAGCTGACCGAGGCCCATCGCCTGCTGATGTCGCGCGAGACCGAGGTCGCCGCGCTTTTGGGCGTGGTGCGCGACAACACCCGTGCCATGGTCAGGCTGGAGCAGACGCAGCGGCGGCTGACGCATGCCCTGGAGCGCATGGATGAGCGATCAAGTCAACCGGCGGCGAAAGACCGTGCCGCCGCCGCGGCCTGACGCGGACGCGTCGAACGCGCGAGTTTTCCCATGTCGCCGCCACGCGATACGCTTGTCGTGCATGCCAAGCGACGGCCGGCCAATCCGAGAGGTTCTCATCGCCATGTTCCTGGCATGCGCGACGACGATTGCCGGCTGTGATTCGACAAGGCGGCGGGACACCTCGCCCGGCGGCGCCTCAACCATGCCTGATGCTTCGGGTGGATCGGGCGGCGGCAATCGAATGGCCGAGGTCGTGCCGCCCTGGCCCTTCTGGCCCGTCGGCATGCGATTGCATCCGCTCACGCGGCTGGCGATCGATCAGCAGAGCGGCGATCAGATCATCGAATGCCGCGTCGAGTTTCACGACAGCGACGGCCTGACCAGCAAGGCAGTCGGCCAGCTCACGCTTCAGGTGTATGCCGACGGCTCGACGCCCACAGGCGTCGGCGCGCTGGAAACCTGGAATCAGGATCTGCGCGATCTACAGCTCAATCACCGTCAATATGACGATGTGACCCGCACGTATCTGTTTCGTTTGAAGACAGCCCAGCCCATGCCGATCGGAAGCGAGCTGCGCGCCTTCTTCCTGTCAACCGACGGCCGGCGCATGAACGCGGAAATGCGGCTGCGACAGTAGCAAACGTCGAAACGAACAAATTCCGGCCGCGAGATTCGAGCATCTCGTTGCATGCACTTCCCACGATGTTGAACATACGATCTTGACGTTTTGACGTTTTGACGTTTTGACGTTTTGACGTTTTGACGTTTTGACGTTTCGACGTTTACTTCTGGTACCAGTCCTTGTTGATCTGCACGAAACGCTGCCACTCTTCGGGCAGGTCTTCTTCCGGGAAGATCGCCTGCACGGGGCATTCGTCCACGCACAATCCGCAGTCGATGCAGGTGTCGGGGTCGATGTACAGCATCTCCGCCGGAGTGAAGGTGCCCTCATCCTTCGTTGGATGAATGCAATCGACGGGGCAGACTTCGACGCACGAGGTGTCCTTGGTTCCGATGCAGGGTTCAGCGATCACGTGCGTCATGGTCAGCCATTCTAGGAATCCCGGCGGCGGGTTCAACTGCGAGGATTCATCACGGAGATCGTGATGAACACGGCGTGGTGAACGCTGCGCCGGTCAAAAAGCACGCGAGGCCGGCGCTTGGCCGGCCTCGCATCCACGAAAATTGGCTGGAGGGTCTCCAGCGGAGCGGGCGACCGGTTTCACCTCAAGGTGCAGCCGATCGCATCACACTCACATCTTCTTGCGACCCTTCTTCTTGGTTGCCTTCTTCTTCGTAGCCTTCTTCGTGGCGCGTTTCTTCTTGGCCATGTGCATGACCTCCTAATCGTGAGGACCCTTGCGTGGGTCCGGGGTGTGAAGTGCGCCGACGGACGTGTCGGAGACGCCGCGACGCTGATGACGGAACACCCGTCACCGTGCAAAGTTGTATCTTCATCGGAAAGCGATGGAAAGTCTCTTGACAGAAATTTTTTCAAGTTCGGTTCCCTCAACCCAGGACTGAGAGGCGATTCGTGCCACTCCACACTCCAATTCGACTGCTGATCAACGGTGCGCACGGGCGCATGGGTGCGATGATTTTCCGCATGGCTGCGGAAGATTCGCGGTTTCGCGTGGTCGCGCAGCGCGATGCGGGCGACGCTGCGCCGGCGCCGCCGCCCGAGCGGGGTGCGGTGGACGTGATCATCGATTTTTCCTCCGATGCCGGCGCGCAAGACGCGGGTGCGCTGGCCCTTGCGCATCACGCTGCGCTGCTGGTGGGTTCCACGGGACTCACCGAGCAAACGCTTCGCGCGCTGGATGGCGCGTCGCGATCCGTCGCGGTGCTCCTCGCCGCCAACACCTCGCTGGGCGTCGCGGTGGTCGCGCGCATCGCCGCAGAAGCCGCGCGAATGCTCGGCCAGGCCTACGACATCGACATCGTCGAAACCCATCACACGAAGAAGAAGGACGCGCCCAGCGGCACCGCGCTGCGCCTGGCGAGGGCCTTGCGCGAAAATGGCGGCGCGGCTGGAAATCGTTTTTCAGATGATCGCATTCACGCGCTGCGCTCAGGCGATGTCGTGGGCGAGCACGAGATTCGATTCGCCGGCCCGGGCGAGCGCATCACCATCACCCACAGCGCGACCAGCCGCGAACTGTTCGCCAGCGGAGCGCTTCGGGCCGCGGCATTTCTCGCGGGAAAACCCGCAGGGAAGTACACGATCGATCAGATGGTCGGCTTGTGAGAGATAAGCGAAACGTCAAAACGTCGAAACGTCGAAACGTCGAAACGAACAAATACCGGCCGCGAGATTCGAGCATTGCGGCGCAACCGCCCCCTCCCGCGGCATCAAATGTCGGATTTGGACGTTTGGACGTTTCGGCGTCTGCCGCTCACTCCGCTTTGTTCTTGCGCGTGCCGTCAGCGAAGAGATCGGGCAGGCTGGCGTCGTTGACGAAGTTGTAGAGCTCCAGCGACGCGTTGTCGGACATGCCCACGGGCACGCGGGCCCGCACCACGCCGGTGTGCGGGTTGTACCAGAACTTTGCTATGCCCTTGTTGCTGGCCACGCGCTCCTGCGGATGCATCAGATCTTCCTGTTCAGGGCTGGCGATCTCGACCCAGGGATGCTCCGGGCCAAGAAGCGGATTGCTCGGCAGGCTGCCCTGGAACCATTCGGGATCGATCGTCACGGGGTAGCCGCGCTCGGTGCGTTCGACTTTTGCGAGAGCCGACT
>CAZCGB010000414.1:0-3481 GCA_964498045.1 uncultured Isosphaeraceae bacterium | reverse complement strand
GATGAGAAGCAGTTGGCGGAGTATGAAAAGGATGATCTGGCGGAGGCGTTCTGACGCTTCACGCACAGTCCCACGGACAGGAGTCCGTGGGCTTTGAGCGCACATGATGACGATTGCATCGAATCTCAAGACTCCTCTGACGCAACTACTGCTGTCGATCGCTGACGACAAGCTGCTGCTGGGCACGCGCAACAGCGACTGGACCGGGCTGGGGCCGATCCTTGAGGAGGACATCGCCTTCAGCCATCTGGCGCAGGATGAGATCGCGCATGCCCAGGCGTTCTACGAACTTGTCGGAGAGGTCACAGGTCAGAAGGCCGACGACGTCGCCATGGGTCGGCCGCCGCTTGAATTCCGCAGTGCGGCGATCGTGGAGGTGCCCGACGAATTCGACTGGGCGACCGCGCTCGCGCGAAAGCTCTTCTGCGATCACTTCGACCTCCTGCGATTGGAACGCATGGCGAACTCGGAATGGAAGCCGCTGCGCGATCTTGCGAAGCGAATCGCCGCGGAGGAGCGCGTGCATGTCGGGCACACCGATTCGTGGGTGATTCGACTTGGCCGCGGCACGCCCGGGTCGAATCGGCGTATGCAGAACGCGGTCGATGCGCTTGCGCCGCTGGCGACCACGCTCTTCGAGCCGTACGACGGCCTGAAACTGCTGGTGGACGAAAAGCTCTACCCCGGCAGTGATTTTCCGATGTACGACGAGTGGCTGCGGCAGGTCACGCACATTCTCGATCAAGCCGGTCTTCGCGCGACGATCGTCGTGGGCGAACCCGAGACCAAGGGCGGCCGCCGCGGCGTGCATACTGAACACCTCAAACCGCTGCTGGACGAGATGTGCGAGGTGTATCGCAGCGATCCCGGCGCGTCGTGGTGATGATCAATCGACTGCGTATCGGATGTGACGCCGCACATGCATAGCCATGCGTGGGCGTCATTGTCGCGCCAGCACGGTTCCTATGATCCTGCACCGCAACATGCCCACACGCGACGACATCATGAACGTGCTGCACGGGATTCCTGATCCGGAGATGCCGATCAGCATCGTCGATCTGGGGTTGATCGAGGATGTTCGCGTGGATCGTGGCGACGTCGAAGTCGTGATGCTGCCCACGTTCATCGGCTGTCCGGCGCTCGACATGATCGCAGGCGATGTGAAGGCGAAGCTGGGTGCGGTGACGGGCGTTGGCGCCGTCGATGTGCGCTGGGTGTTCGATCCGCCGTGGAACGTCGATCGCATCACTGCCGCCGGCCGCGAGTCGCTCCGCGCGCATGGCGTCACTGTGCCGGAAAAAGGCGGTCACCTGCCGGTGGCGGCGCACATCATCGGCTCCGACGGGTTTCCGCTGGTGAAGTTGAAGACTTCAGTGGTGCCATGTCCGTACTGCGGCTCGCGCTCGACGACGTTGGAGAGTCCCTTCGGTCCCACGCGATGCCGCACGATCTACTACTGCGAGTCATGCAGGAATTCGTTCGAGCATCTCAAGCGCGTCTGAAATGAACTCCATACACTTCGCCGATGCTCGGACTGCTGGTGTTCATGTTGATCGCGCTGATGCTGCTCGTGACGCTTCTGACGGCGATGCTGACATGGCAGATGGTGCATCCTCCACGACGCAGCGCGGCGTGGGCCCTCGCGCGCAGCTTGCCGAGCGATCCGAACGACCTGGGACTGGCCTTCGAGGAGTGGTGGCTGGATCGACCGCCGCGCAGCAAGGTTCGATTGCCCGTCTGGGACGTCGCCTGCAGCGACCGGCACCTGGCGGCCAGCGATCAGGTGACGCCGCTGACGGCGGTGTTCATTCATGGCTGGGGGCACGGCCGCGTGAACTCGCTGCAGCGCATTGAGCCGTTCCTTCCACTGGTCGATCGCATCGTGATGTACGACCTTCGCGGTCACGGCGACGCGGTCGGCGGTGCGAGCATGCTCGGACAAGGCGAGGACGTCGACCTTCTCGCGCTACTGGAGCGTTTGGGAGCGGGGCCGTTTCTGCTCGTTGGTCACTCGATGGGCTCGGTCATTGCCTTGCGCGCGGCAGTGAACGCGATGGGGGGGAGCGAGAGTGGAATCGGGAGGATCGCGGGCGTGATCGCCTATGGGCCGTACTGCGACTTTCATCGTTCACTGCGCGGCCGATTGAGTGTGAACGGCCTGCCGGCTCGACCGTTGACTGATCTGGCCTTGCGGGCGCATCGTGTGCGCGGCCTGCGGCCGCCTGCGGTCGATCCGCGTCAGCTCGCCGGGCTGACGATTCCTGTGCTGATCGTGCATGGCGTGAACGATTTGGTCTCGCCGCTCGAGCATGCGCGCGCAATCGCCGGAGCCGCGCCGAATGCGGAACTGATAGAAGTGGACGACGCGGCCCACACCGATGCGCATTGGGTTGATCGCGCGGCGCACGACCACGCGGTCCGCGCATTCATCGAGCGGGTCCGGGCCGAACGAAATTCCGCATCGATCAATTGACGCGGTCGGGCGCGGAGCTCACGCGCCAAACTCAGCCTCCACCGGCGCCTTCGCCTCCGGGTTCGGTCATGCTCCATGGATCGAGCAGCGCATTGAGTTGTTTCTGTTCGATCATCCCATGCTCCAGCACGTACTGTCGGACTGTCTTGCCTTCGATGAGCGCGTTCTTGGCGACTTTCGCGGCGTGGTCGTAGCCGATCACGGGTGCGAGGCTCGTGCACATCATCAGGCTCTTCTCCACCATGCCCGTGGCGATGTCCTTATTGACCTCCAGCCCGTCGATGCACTTCTCCTGGAACATCTTCGAGGCGTTCGCCAGCAGCGTGACGGACGTGATGAGATTGTCCGCCATCATCGGCATGGCGACGTTCAACTCCAGCAGCGATCCGATACCACCTGCGCCGCCCATCGAAATCGCGACGTCGTTGCCGATGACCTGGCAGGCGACCATCATGACGCTTTCGCAGATCACGGGATTCACCTTGCCGGGCATGATGGATGAGCCGGGCTGGGTTGCCGGCAGACTCAATTCGAATAGGCCGCACCGCGGGCCGGAACCCATCCAGCGGATGTCGTTGGCGATCTTCGTCAGACTCACCGCGATGGTCTTGAGGTGGCCTGACGCTTCGACGACGCAGTCGCGTGTCATGCCGCCATCGATGGTCGGCGTCGACACCACGATCGCGTGACCGGCGCGCACGACGAGCAGTTGGTCCCCGAACCGTCGCGCGACCGCCGGCGCCGCGGCTCGCGCCTCGGGATCGACCGTGAACGCGTAGGCCGCCGACGCGTCGAATCGTCCGACGATCGCGCCGGTGGTGACGAGCGCGCCGTTCGCGTCGAAGCCGAAGGTCATCGACGTGGGGACCTCGGGGGGCAGCAGGATCGGCGCGTAGCGCGGGACGGTGCGTCCGCGGATCGATCGCAGCCCGTCGCCGATCCCGGCGCGGGTCGCGTCCGAGAGGCCGAGCGGGAACGTCCCTTCGAGGTCGAGGAGGCGGCTCAACT